>JAFUUT010000155.1 GCA_017477685.1 bacterium
CATAGTATCCTCCTATACATCACTTTAAGTATAAAATAAAAAGGTCTGTCTTGCAATATTACAAAACAAACCGGAAGTTATAAAACATGAAAAATTTTTGAGTATAAGCGTAAGTTCAAAACATTGCCAAACCACAAAAATTTTTTCATTCGCAACCCCGAAAAAAGTGTTCGGATGCCTTGAACTTACATCTATATGATACCGTTGTTTAGGCTTTATTGCACCACTCGCAAGGATAAATTATGTCTCAACTAAAGTATTAATTTGTTGTAGTTCTCAGGTATTACGATGTTAATTAAAAATATTCTTGATTTTAAAAAGCGGTTGTGTTAGTATCAGTGTACAAATTAATAGATATGCGGACGTAACTCAGTTGGTAGAGTGTCTGCCTTCCAAGCAGATTGTCGCGCGTTCGAGTCGCGTCGTCCGCTCCATAAAGAAGTCTTACGAAAGTAGGACTTTTTTATTATGGATGATAGCGACGAGAACGCTTTATTGCACGTTCGGAGGATTTTGTGCAGGTGTGTAATCGAACGCATTTTTTATAGAAAATATAAAATACTAGCAAAAAAAAATATTTACGGGTTTTGATAATAATAAAAAATATAAAGGGTGACAAGATGCAAATAAATAATTCAAGAAATGCTCTCAATTTTACAGCTTTAAATATCCGTTCTGAAGCTCGTAAAGCTTCTGAGGCAGAAATATTAGGAATGGCTGAAGATATTGTAAAAGATACCAAATATGTACATCTGGATTTGGTTGATGCTGATGCAGCGCCATATATCAGAACTCCGTTCGGAAGTTATGGAGGTAATTTTTTTAATATAACAATGTATAACAGTTTTTGGGATAAAAAGTCTCCGTATAGCGTGGCAATAGAAACCTATAAAACGAATAATTCCTATGCAACAGAACATTTATCCCCATATGAACAGGAAATAATGCGCAAAAATGGAAAAACAGAGGCTTTAAAGCTGGATTTTGATTCAAAAAGAGCCCGGTTAAATTTTTATAACCGTGTTAAGCATGCGGCAAATGTTTATGAAAGAGCTGCTATTGTTGCAAGAACAATTGATGATTTAATTTTAAAAGAAGAAGATGCACTCAATAAAACCGGCGGATTTAGTTTTGTAAGCTCTCAAGCTCAAAGAGCCTTAGGTATGGATGTTGATTTATGCAAGGTGGAAAAAATACTTGCAAAAAACAAGTTTGTAGATTTTCAAATAGTTGGTGCAGATGCCGCACCAAAAATAGTTACTCCATTTGGCATTTATATTAATCGATTTAAACCTTTTAAGCCGCAAAGAGGGTGTGATGACACTCTGTATATTGCAACACAATGGGGCGGTGAATTGACCCAAGTTCGAGAAAAACGCAGAGGAGACGTTTTTATAAAAACCTACAATAAAGGTGATAATTATATTCTCAAATTAAAATTTGATTCTCCGGAGGAAGCTAAAATTGCTTATAAAAAAGTTTCTAATACTCGCAACAAGTATGAAGCCGGCGCATTAGTTGCAAGATACATGGACAAATTGGGTCTGGGCAGTTCTGTTTAAAAATCTTTATATAAACTAAAAAAAAACCTGATTTCGAAGAAATCAGGGAAAAATTTGTAGGGGAAAAATTAAATTGAAGTTTAAAAATATAAAATAAAAAAATTATGCAATGTGTAATAGTTGTTTGTTATATGCTGCGATGAAGTTCATCTGTTCAAATAACAAGTCTGATCTGTCGACAAATGGTTGAGCCTGAGCAGCAACTGTTGTTGTAACTTGGTCTTTATAAATGTCTTTTAAATCTGTATCAATTTTTTTTAAATTCTTTAGTGCCATTTTTTAAAGCCTCTCTCATTTGCTCTCTTGTATATATAAAGTATATACTCAATTTAAAATTTCAATTTTAGAGTATTTTGTTACAATTCTTAATATATTGTAAAATAATGCGACAAATTAGAAATTTTTTTTTGAATTATGTTTTTATATAATTGTAGGTAATAAAGGTAGTTTTATGGCAAATCAAATTAATTTGTTAAATCA
>JAFUUT010000156.1 GCA_017477685.1 bacterium
GTTAGCTCAATAAAGTTTTATAATGGTACTGCATGCTTGAAGTTGGGAAAGGATTAAAATAAATGGTTGCAATCGAAGAAAAAACTTATCCTGAGTTGGAAAGAGCAATTAGTCCAAATCATGATATCAAACTTTTTGCCGGTCGTTCAAACCCAAAATTAGCTCAAGAGATAGCAAATGAGCTTGGCACAACAATCGGGCCTATGATTGTTAAAAATTTTGCAGACGGCGAAATTTATGTTCAGGTAAAAGAAAGTGTCAGAGGGGATGATGTATTCATTATTCAACCTGTTTGCAACCCTGTAAACGAAAACCTAATGGAACTTTTAATTATTATAGATGCATTCAAACGTGCAAGCGCAAAATCAATAACAGCCGTTATTCCATATTACGGCTACGCAAGGCAAGACAGAAAAACTTCGGGCAGAGAAGCTATCACAGCAAAACTTGTTGCGGATCTTTTGACAACTGCAGGAGCAAACAGAGTTCTTGCAATGGATTTACATACAGGTCAAATTCAAGGCTTTTTCAATATTCTTGTTGATCACATTTTTGCTGCACCTATATTGGTAAATTATATTAAAGGTTTGAATATCAATCCTGATGAGATGGTTGCAGTTTCTCCGGATATGGGCGGAGCAAACAGAACCAGATATTTTGCAAAAAGACTTGATTGCCCTATTGCAATTATTGATAAAAGACGCGACAAACATAATGAAGCTATTGCAACCAATGTTATCGGCGATGTAGAAGGCAAGATATGCCTTATGTTTGATGATATCATTGATACTGCAGGTACAATATGCGAAGCTGCTAAACTTTTGAAAACAAAGGGCGCAAAAGAAATCTATGTAGGAGCTACTCATCCGGTATTTTCAGGCCCTGCAATTGATAGGCTCGGCTCTGCTCCAATAACAGAATGTATTGTAACAAATACTATTCCTTTAGATATGGATAAAATGCCGTCTAATATTAAACAAATTTCAGTTGCACCTATTCTTGCACAAGCAATTTCAAGAATACATGATGATGAGTCCGTAAGTTCATTATTCGGTTTCGAAAAGGAAATGCAAGTAAGCTAAAATCTTCTGACATAATAGTTGGAATCGTTTTTAAGTTCTTCACGTGCAATGACAAGTTCACTATCGTCAAGATTACGGGTTAGTATCTTTGCAACTTTTTCTCGTATTGTATATTCGCCAATATCTTTTGCGCGAATGATAATCGTTTTCAAATCCTCAAAATCCAATCTGTCCCAGAAATAATAAATTGTTTCAAGACACCAGTAGAGTTTGAAAGCCTCTTTATTTACTTTGTATTTTCCGTCTTGAAAATCAAATTTTTCAACTACAGAAATTAAATCCATAGTCAATTTCACAAGTTCAGGACAAAATATTTTACAAAATTTGTCATCAGAGTGCAAATTCGTAATAGCACTAATAATATTGCGGCAAATATTCCCGTTGATATCAGTAATAGCATCTAAAAATATTTTATAGTTCTCAGGATTTTTAAAAAACTCTACATAACGATTATCCGACATAAATTCATCAAGTTTCAAAGAAACGGCTTCTCTTATTTTCCCGTCCTGCCCTGTTAAATTTGAAACAAGAATTTGAGCATCTTCTACTGAATTTATCTTATCCAATTTTAGTGCCGCAATTTGTTTTTGAGGAATATTGCCATTTTGGAGCATATTAATAAGCTCGCAATAAGTATGCTCCTTTTCATACAAATTCAAAGCTTGAATAAAATTTTCATCTAAAGTTTCATAATAACTGTTATTCAAATTTTACTCCTTTATCCCTGACTATTTAAATATAACATAAAGAACAATGTTTTTTATCCCGAAATCATTTAAATGTATGATATATAAAGTTGTTATTCATTTATAATTGATATCAGGAGATTAACACTATGGAACATATTATATCTACATTACAACAAATATTTATGGGTAAAGAAGATAACAGTATAAGAATAGGTTTGTCGGGATTCAAAACAGAAATTAAAACAATGCCTAAAAAATCCTGCGCAAAACCAAAAGAACTCAGACTATCAGAACTCATGCGCAAAGAAGGCTGCTAATTACTTTAATATTTGACGGGTCATAACAACATTGTTATTCTCATCATAACAATTTTCACCGAGCCAATGTCCAAGGAGCTGACCTTGAGGACTGAATATAAATGTTTCCTCATCGGAAACCCGCATTGACATATTGACAAGAGAACCGTCAGGGTCATATTTGTATGTACTATATGGCGGAACAGTAGAGGTTCTTACCTCTGCATTTATTAGAGTTCCACCGCGATCATAATACCAAACGTGTTTAGGGTCATTGTAATAATTTACCCCGTAACTACCATCAGAAAATTGTGCAAGAGTTCTATCATTCAGTTTGGTAACCCCTTTGAGAATATTAGAAATATTTTCATCAAAATATTCATCTACAGCAGATGCCCTAAATAAAAAATCCGCAGAAGGCTTGTTGTTTTGGAGTTCAAGTCTTGCATCTTCCTGTGAATATTTTATCCCGCCGCTTAAAGTTGCAGCATCAGACACCGAAGCGAAACAAAATAAAAATAATATCAATAATACTTTCTTCATATATCTATTATAATTATTTTTGTAAAAAATCAAATATGACTTTTGGATAATTTAAAAAACTTTGATATAATGTAGAAAAGTTATAAGTTGGAAGGTAGGGAAATATGTATAAAAAAATATTAGCAGCATTATTTGTAATATGTTTTGCGTTACCTGTTTTTGCAAAAAGACAATCGGAAGAAATAATTACTCCAATGACACAATTACAAAAACGCCAATTCCAAACGAGAGTATTCGCTTCCGGCAATCAAGCTACGGTAATGAAAGGTGTTTTAAACGTATTACAAGATGAAGGGTTTATAGTATATAATGTGAATTCGTTATTAGGTTTTATATATGGTGTAAAAGATTTTGATACGACAGATCCAAACGTAGATATCTCAAAAGAATTTGGATTGACAAAATCCAGATTAAACTATAACGGGGTAAAAGTTGCAACACTTGAAGTCGCTGTAAACGTAACCGAATACCCTGACAGTACACGCATAAGAACAAATTTCAAAAGAAAACTACTTAATGAATACGGAAATGCCCAACTTATCGATGATATAGATGAAGCAGAATTTTATGAAGACTTCTATGCAAAATTAAACAATGCAATTGCACTGCAAAAGGGCAGAATAAACAGAAGACCGGCAGAAGTTCCTGCAGCGGAAAGAGTTCCGCAGCCTCAGCCGCAGCCTATAGTTCAGCCGCAACCGCAGCCGCAAATTCAACCTCCGGTTCAAGTGCAGCCACAGGTTCAACAACAAGAACAAAAAATTGAAACAAAAGTTGAACAAGTTCCCGCTAATATAGAAAAAACTTCGGTTAAAGAAATACAAAATGAACTTCCTATAATTGAAGAAGCGGAAGCCGATCAAGAAAAAATTGATAAAAAGAAAGCCAAAGAAGAAGCTAAAGCACTGAAAGAACAACAAAAACTTGAAAAAGAGCTTGAAAAAGAAAAAGCAAAACAAGCTAAAGAACAAGCAAAAATAGAAAAAGAGTTGAACAAGATTTATCAATAATTATGAAAAGATTTTTAATAGTATTTATATGTTTAATATTAATTCCGCTTAGAGCATTAGCGGTGAGTATGCCTAAAGTTACCGAAGAAAAGCTATTTGAGATGCAGACACACTATTTCAACACCTCAGATTCTAACCGTGTACTCAAAGCCGCAATTGAAACTCTGCAAAACAGCGATTTCATTATTCAGGACATGAATACAGATTATGGCTATATAAATGCACAAAAAACATTTAAAGGTCATTACGTGAACAAAAAAAGAGTCTTGGGCTGGTCAACCGCGTTCGCGGCAGCAACAGCATACACAGTATTTTCATACGGTTCTACGGCATATTCAATGTACAGCCCGTCAAGAAGGGTTCTCAACGAAATGAAACAAAAAAATATTGTTGTAGATACAAATGTTTTTGTAGAACCAATGCCAAACGGAACAACAAAAGTAAGATTTATAGTTGTAGAAAAAATATTACAAAACGCTGACGGATTTTCTTTTGTAAAAGCTTCTCCGATGAGGGTTATAAGGATATACCGTCCGGAAGTATATGATGAATTTTTTGCACAAATTAATGAAAATCTTTTTAACAAAGGAATTTAAAAAATGCAATATGTACCAATAAAACAAGAAATTGAAAACGGTAAAGAAGTTTATATTGTTAATGCTATTTCACTAAAAAATACAAATAAATCCGTTGTACAAAAAATCCCTCATCCTCTCGGAACAGATGCACTGAAATACTCAACTTTAGAAGAAGCAAAAGAAGCAATCGCAAGAGCTGGTTTTTCTTATGTATTACCAAACGGGAAAAAAGTTACCCCAACAAAAACATTGGCAAAAAAAATATTGGAAGATTGCAAAGATTACGACAACATAATATACAATTTAATCAGAAATAAGGTTAATTCTTCCAGCCAAGGAGTGGCACAAGCGGCAATTTTGGCACTTGCGGAATTCCCATCGGAAGAAACTTTTGATATTCTGTTTGAAAAAATCGGAGAAGAAAATGAACTCATAAGAAAGAATGCAATTGCCGCAATCTGCAGATACGGAAATATCCTCCAAAACAGAATTATAGAAGCTTTAGAGGATGAAAATTGGGTAACAAAAAATTCTGCAATAACCTGCATAAAAAATCTTATGCAAGATGAAAGTATAGATGTGGAAAAATTTATTATCCCGCTTACAAAATCCGCAAACGATACCAACCCTATTGTGCAAGCAAGCGCAATTTCAACCCTTGCCCTTGTCTATAATGCCTATAAAAGGGGTAAATAAATTATTAAAGCCTTTTGCCCTACCCGACTAACAAAATCGGTTCGTATA
>JAFUUT010000157.1 GCA_017477685.1 bacterium
TGTAAGCTATTGCAGATAAGACATTAAGAACAAAAGATAAAAATCTAAGAGCTACTTGCCAGCTTGGCAATTTAGCATTCTCATTGTTATCATTAGGGATATTTATTCCATTATATACACGAACCCAAACTAACAAAAAAAGACAACAGCAGATGGAACGTGAAGCGATGGCACGAACATCCTCGGCCTCATTCACGAGTTTGATGCCAATGCCGCCTGCGTTTCAGGCTTTTTCGTTAGTACAAAGTAAAAATCAAGGAAGTAAACAAAATGAGAATACAAAATAATATAAATATTCAACCTATACAAATAAATAGCAATAACAACCGAATTAAACAACAATCACCGAACAGACAAAATCCTAATTTCACCGGTTGGTATGATGTTGCACTGAATTATTTAGACACAAGCCCTGCTTGGGGAGCTGTTGCAGTTGATTTATTATGCATGGTTCTGCCAAGGACTTTAACGGATTGGATTAAACGCGGTACAGAAGCCGGAGTTGAAACAGGAAGACGTGAAGGGATGGGTACTTTTAACCATTCTATGATTGGTGTATATGCAGTTGCAGCCGGACTTCTGCTCGCAACCGGTATTAGTAAAGCATTTGGTCTGAAAGCAAAAGACATCGGAAACATGTTTATTGATTCCGAGACAATGGATTTACACGGTCAAATTTGGGATAAACAATTAAAATCCGGAACTGCCAATCCTTTAAAAGAATACTTAAAAGAAACTTTCAAAAACTATGAAGCTTTAAGTCCAAAACGAAATGGCGGCTGGGTTAAATTTAAAGATCAAGACATTGACGAAGTTGTAAATATCTTAGAAGAAGAAATCAAAGCAAACAATCCGAAAATGTCTAAAGAGGCATTTGCATCAATCAAAAATAAACTTATCGGTTCTGCCGGTGTTGAAAATAATTTCCGAATTATATCTGACAGCACACCTCATACTTCCAGATACAGCATAGGTTCATTAATTGACAATTCATATAAATTAGGCAAAGCGTTCAGCCAAGAAAAAGTTAAAAATGCGTTCCGCGAAGCGGTTAATGCGGCAGATAATACGTTCTTGAAAGCTATGAAGAACTTGAACTTGAGACGTTCTGTTATCGGTTTGGCTATGGCTACAGCCGTAGGTTTGTCAGCTCAGCCTTTAAATATGTACTTAACTCGTAAAAAGACAGGTACAACAGGCTTTGTCGGCGGAGGAGAAGAAGATAAATCCGCAGCATTTAAAGTTAAGAAAAGCATAGCATCACTTCTTTTCGGCGGATTTGCATTATCTACTATCGGAAATCCTGTCAAACTCATTTCGCATCCGCAAGAATTGTTGAAACAGCTACAATTCAAAGGATACACTCCAACCATAAAACAATTCAAATTTGTATACGGTCTGACAATTATGTCCAGATTATTATCTTCAAGAAATGATAACGAACTTAAAGAATCTCTGATAAAAGACTTCTTAGGATTTGCAAGCTGGCTGATACTTGGCAACTTTGTCCAAAAACTTGTTGCACAAGCGGCTGACCCGTCATTGATTAAGCTTAACGATAAAACAAAAGGCAGCAAAGTTCTAAATTGGATTCAAAATTCAGTTTTGAAAACAAGAGAAGAAGTTCTCCATGAAGCTTTAGGTAAAGACGTATTCAAAGACGGCAAACCATTGAAGCTTAATGAAATGCTCAAAGCTGTTTCAAATAACAAAGCCGTCAAAAAGCAATTAAGAATATTGACAGGCGCACAATTTGCAGGTTATTTATATTCTGCATTGGCATTGGGTATAGGAATTCCTAGACTGAACATATACCTTACAAAACGCAGAATGGCAAAAGAAGAAGCACAAAAGCAGGCTAACCCGCATCAAAGCTTTACAAGCCAAAACGCATCTCAACCGACTGCAAACATGTACAAACCTGAAAACATGAAATTCTTAAGCCAATTTTGCGGAAAAAGCTTACTTTCATAGCCATATTAAGAATTTATAAAATAGTGTTATATTAATATATTAATAGTATAATTGTTCAGAGGGATTAATATATGCAAAACACTATTGAAAGAAAAACTATTAAAAATATTGATTTTAACTGCGATTTGGCGCAGAGTTTCGGTATATACAAAAACAGTTCGGAATATGATTTATTAGATTATGTAAGTTCTGTTAATATTTCATGCGGATTT
Source organism: bacterium (assembly GCA_017477685.1). Lineage (GTDB taxonomy): Bacteria > Cyanobacteriota > Vampirovibrionia > Gastranaerophilales > Gastranaerophilaceae > Zag111. Next base: position 2,187 of record JAFUUT010000157.1, read on the forward strand.
CATGCCGGAGATCCTATGGCAATAAAAGAAGCCTTACTGATGGCAAAAGGCAAAAATGTTGTTGTGGGCGCTCATATCGGTTACGATGACATTCAAGGATTTGGTTACAGGCAAATGGATATGGATTCGGATGAGTTAGAAGCCCTTGTTATGTACCAAGTAGGGGCTTTGATGACATTTGCCAAGGCTTATAATATGGAAATTGAACACGTTAGACCGCATGGAGCAATGTATCGCAAAGCTATGGAGGATTTTGAAACATCAAGAACCATTGCAAAAGCAATTAAAAAATGCTCTAAATGGCTTGTATATTATGGCGCAACAGGAGAAAATCTGGCAAAAGTGGCAGAAGAAGAAAATATTCAGGTCGCACACGAAATACATCTTGAAAAAATGTATGATGAATATGGAAACATTGTTTTTAACGCACGAGATTTTGAAAATACCGAGTTTTCAATTCAAAGATTAAAAGACTTGCTGCATAATTCAAGAGTATCAAACAATCTCGGAGAAAAAACAATTGTAGAAGCGGATTCTATACACTTCTCAAATAAAATTTCCAACGCAAAAGAACTTATTATTCAAGCAAATGAAATAATTTCGCCATTGCCATACAACTACAA
>JAFUUT010000158.1 GCA_017477685.1 bacterium
AATTAGGCAATAGCAAAGGGAAAGCAGAAGTTATACCTAGCAACATAGAAGATCTTAGAGAAGATTTAAGCCACTATACCGCTATAATCGAAAAATTATCAGGTCAAAACTCTGAAATAACCGACGTTCTAAAGGGATTTAAAGAAAACTTTACAAATGTCGGAACAAATTCAACAGATACAGAAAATAATTTTGATTTTTCGAAAGCATTTGAAATGCTTAAAGACGATATCAATTTGCTAAAAATGCGAATTGATAAGGTTTTGGCTGACGATGACGAAAATAATGCACAAAAAAGTAAACTCGAAAAAGTATTTGAACTTTCTAACAACAACTGGTTGGAAAACATAAACAAATATCTGTCTGAAAGCAAACTCGGCTCAATGATGGAACTTTTAAATACAAAAATTGATATCCTTGCCGAAGGAAGCAGCGATAATATGCTTGAGGAGCTGGCTGATAACTTCGAAGAAATAGAAGACAGTATCGAAGATGTAAATAAAAATATTACTCAAATCAGCGATGATATTGAAAATGTCAACAGTAATATTGTCAATGTAAACGAAACTGTAGGAAGCGTAAATAGCGGAATAAACGAACTTAATGAAAACTTTGACTCTGTCAAAGATGATTTATCGGATATAAATGACAATGTTATAAATATAAACAGCAATATCATTAACGTAAATGAAAATATCGGCAGCCTCCACAGCGGCATAATAGAAGTAAATGATAACCTTGAAAGTCTTCACGAGAATATAAATGAAGTAAATAACAACATAAACGGCATGAGAGAAGATCTTTTGGATATCCATGGAGCGGTTGGCACTGTTCAAGACAATTTCAGCAATGCTATTGCTCCAATAGAAGAATCTATAGGAGATTTAACTATTACGGATGCAAAAATCACATCTATGCTTGAAACACTGAACAAAAAGATTGATTTGATTTCTGAAACAGGCGGTTCAATCTCTGATTTTGAAGAGGTGAAAGAATTAATCCACGAACAAAAAGATTATATTGAAAGCCTTGAACCTAACAGCAAAATGGAAGCTTTGAAAAATTGCCTTGACAATTTATCGGAAGAAGTTAATAAACTTTCCGAAAAAGAGGACAACGAAGCTATAAAAGGCTACCTGAAAGAGATGAAAGAAACCTTGATGGGAGCGGTTGTTAATATCTTTGATCAGGTTTCATTTGTCCAAGAGTCTGAGGACATTAAGGATTTTGTAGAAGAAAGAACAGACCAAATCAATGAAAATATTGCACAGATAACAAAACAATTACAGCAAATCTCCACTTCCGGAGATCACAGTGATTACAGCTATTCAATGCAAGACATTGAAACAGACCTGTCCAAGTTAAGATTAGCGTTGAATGAAATACAAAACAATAATGCCGGACTTACAGCCGGTGAACTTGCACAGATTACGGAAAAACTTCATTCTATTACTTCATCTGTTGATTCTTTAACACAAGATGAAATGAAATCACTTAAAGATGAAATTACAAATATTAAAGAACAAACCCGATTTTTAATTGTTTCTGCCGATAAATCATACAATGCTATGGTAGGCGAGGACTTTGGCGGAAAAATCAACACAATAACCAAAATGCTGGAAAAATCTCACAATTCCGACAATGTAGTAAGGCAAGCTCTGATCTATATGGGAGAATGGATAGATTCTGCAAGCAATGAAATGAATAGAATCACTCAAAATTCAGACGATATTAAATCAATTATAGATTCTTTGAAAGCTGAAATACCGGGACAAACAAAAATTCTTAACATTTTGGAAGACAAAATTCAAAACCTTGAAATGCAGGTTGTTACAATGAAAAACATTGAAAATGAAATGACATCTCAACAACAACGAATAGATAGGTTAGAAATGAATATTGACAAAATTTTGTCTGCGGTTGAAAATATGGATGACTTTGGACTGACAGGGAAAGTCGAAAAAATTGATAAACAGCTTTCAAAATTAAGCACAAATATAGAAAAACTAGCGGCATATGTTGACTAAAGAAAAATTTATAAAAGAATTAAATACCAAATTACCCTCGAAGAATGTAATAACTGACATTCAAAGTTGCGTTGAGTATTCACAAGATGCATCTTACATAAAAGATAAAACAAATGTTGCAGATGCCGTCATATTTGTAGAAAGTATTGAACAAGTCCAAAGTGTTGTCAAACTGGCAAACAAATATGAAATTCCGATAATATGTCGGGGTGCCGGAACAAATACCGTAGGTTCCTGCATTCCTGTTCATGGCGGAATTGTACTAAATTTTGAAAAAATGAACAAAATCCTTGATATTACCCCGCAAAATATGACAGCGAGAGTTCAACCGGGGGTAATAGTAGGAGATTTGCAAAAAGAAGCAGAAAAAGTCGGATTATTTTATCCGCCTGATCCATCAAATTTAAAGGTTTCCACTATTGGCGGGAGTATTGCTCAAAATTCAGCAGGCGCAAGATGTTTTAAATATGGGGCAACAAAAGATTATATTATAGATATGCTTGTAGTAACTGCAGACGGAGAGCTTTTAAGAACGGGTTCTAACACAATTAAAAATGCGGCAGGATACAATCTTGGTTCTTTGTTTATAGGCTCGGAAGGCACTTTAGGTATAGTTGTGGAAGCAACAGTAAAACTTATACCAAAACCTCAAGATTCGCAGGTTATTATGGCATATTTTGATTCTGTCGAAGCCGGCATTGAATGTGTTAATGAAATTATTAACAGGAAGGTTTTTCCTTCTACTATTGACTTTATGGACAAAAACGTAATGACAACGGTTAATCAATACTGTCCTCAAAGCCTTATACAAATTAAAGAAGCAGCATTGCTGATAGAAGTTGACGGAACAAAAGCATCTATAGAAGAACAAAAAACACAAATTATAGAAATTTTAAACAAAACAGATGCGGTTAATATTCAATATTCAACAAATAAAGAAGAATATGACAGGATTTGGTCTGCCCGCAGGTCTTCAATGATAGCTTGTGCCAAAATTAAACCCGATGTGACAACGGATGATGTTATAGTTCCGAGAAAAAATTTGGCAAAACTTGTTAAAGGTATACAAGATATATGTAAAAAGTACAGTTTAACCGTTTGTCTTGTAGGACATGTCGGAGATGGCAGCGTTCATCCGCAAATTCCTATTGACTTAAATGATACGGAAGAATATCAAAGGTATAAAAAAGCTAAATCTGAAATTTATCAGTTAACGATAGACTTAGACGGAACGATATCCGGAGAACACGGTATTGGCCTTGAGAAAAGAGATTATTTACCAAATGTTACAGGTGGACTTTCAATAGAGTATATGCGTAAGATTAAAAAGGTTTTTGACCCTAAAAATATACTCAATCCATATAAAATTTTCTAAACTATCCAACTTGAGAGTTCGCACCAGAAATAACTTCAATAATTTCATTAGTTATTGCGGCCTGACGAATTTTATTATATTGAATTGATAAATCATGCATGATTTTTTCAGCATTAGTAGTCGCAGCAGACATCGCAGTCATACGGGAAGCAAGTTCGCTTGCTCTGGCTTCTAATAGAGCCTGATAAAAAATATTTGTCATATACATTGGAACGACTTTTTGTAAAATATTGTGTTTGTCAGGGGTAAATTCCATCAAAGATTCCAAAACATTATCTGTTATTCTTTCGTGATTGTCTTTCACACCCTCAACAGGCAGCACAACCCAGCTATCAACACTATAACTTACCATATTTTTAAATCTTGTAGTTATAATCTCAATCTTATCAATACGCTTATCCACAAAATATTCAGCCAAATCTTCCGCAATATCACGAGCTTCCATTGCATTCAATTGTTCTATCGCAGAAAAATATTTCTTTTCAATTGTACAGCCCATTGCTTCAAGTTTTTTACGCATAATTGAAATGCCCTTTTGACCGGCAATAAAGACTTTTACTCCGATACCTGCATCAGAATATTCTTTGATTTTTGCTAAAGCCGCTCTTGCAACATTTGAACTGTATGCTCCGGCAAGCCCTTTATTAGAAGTGATAACAAAAATCCCAACATTTTTGACTTCACTGCGGCGAAGCAAGGCAGGATAATTGTCGATTGCCCTTTTTATTTTAAGAGATTCTGCACTAAATTCTCCGACAGAATTCAAAAGTTTCTGAAACATATTAACTACTTCGGTAGAATATGGTCGGGAAGCTTTAACAGCATACTCTGAGTTCCGAACTTTTGCCGCTGCAACCATCTTCATAGCACGAGTAATTTTTTTCGTACTTTGAACACTGTTTATTCTGTTTTTAATATCTTTTAAATTCGCCATTTTTTTTCGTACCTTTGGGCTGATGAAAGATGTAAATATTTATCAGTTAGAATGTTGCCTTAAATACTTCAAGAGCACGGGAAAGCTGAGCTTTATCATCGTCGGATAATGCATCCCCGGCGTCTAATCTTTGAGCTAAATCACCCATATTTGCTTTGAAATAGATGAACCAGTCTTTTTTGAATTTTTGTATTTTGGTATTATCTACATCATCCAAAAAACCTTCATTTGCGGCATATAGTATTGATACTTGTTCCGCAACACTAAGAGGATTGTACTGAAGTTGTTTTAATACTTCGGTTAATTTTTCCCCTCTCAGGAGTTGTTTTTTAGTGGAAGCATCAAGATCTGATGCGAACTGCGCAAAAGCTTCAAGTTCTCTATACTGTGCAAGTGCAAGCCTCAGGGTTCCTGCGACTTGTTTAATCGCTTTAGTTTGAGCCGCACCACCTACACGGGAAACAGAAATCCCGGCATTAATTGCAGGTCTTATGCCTGAATTAAATGCATCACTTTCTAAGAATATCTGTCCGTCTGTAATTGAAATGACGTTAGTCGGAATATAAGCAGATACATCCCCTGCCTGAGTTTCAATAATCGGTAAGGCCGTAATACTTCCGCCGCCTAGTTCATCATTCAATTTAACAGCACGCTCTAAAAGTCTTGAGTGAAGATAGAATACATCCCCAGGGTATGCTTCACGTCCAGGCGGTCTTTTTAACAGCAAACTCATTGCACGATAGGCTTGAGCGTGTTTTGACAAATCATCATAAACTATCAAAACATCTTTACCCTGTTCCATAAATTCTTCTCCGACTGTAACTCCGGCAAACGGAGCAATATACTGCA
>JAFUUT010000159.1 GCA_017477685.1 bacterium
CAAGTTGTTTTATTATGTTTGCTTGAGCACAAGTCAGGTTATATATTTTAAAATTTTTATAGTAGAACTTATTTTGCGCGTTGTGTGCGTAGTTTTTATCATATCCAATATTAATAAGCTCGTGTTCTATGTCAGTATTTATAATTTGTTTTAATAAAAAATCGTGCATAAGATAAACTTAGCACGATTTTTATTATTTTTCAATTTCCAATTAACCTAATGCTTCATTAAACCTATCTTTTAAATCGCCGACAGCAAGTCTGCCATTTCTGATAGCTTTGCTCACCCCTGTTACAAGAGCAAAGAATGCCATTACTGCTCCTACGCCGCCTGCAACTAATCTTACTGCAGGGTTCTTTAACACAGGTCCGATATATTTCAAATCTTTAAATTTTGAAATTCTATTCATAATGCTTGCAGAAAAAATCTTTGTATCTTTTAAAAATTTTCCCCATAAGCCTTTGGCTTCTATAGTATTTTCTTTTGCTGTTGTGCTAAAGCTTATAGCTTTTTGAATACCTTGACGAAGTCCTTTGTTTGAAAGAGCTGCACCACCAACACCTGCTCCGACTGCGGCTTTTTCTGTATTTTCGCGTCTTTGAGTCGTTGTTGTAGTTGTACTTACATCTCTATATGGGTTTCTTGTAAATGTTACAGCAGTTGTCATTATTCTTCAAGACCCCCATCTTCTTCAGGGATGTCATCCACTTCTTGTTTTGGAGGAAGGTTATTGCGTTCAGCCGGAGTCATTGTTGATTCGTATGCTCCTGTTGCACCAGAACCAAATCCTAAAAATACTGCAATTCTTTTTATTGCTTTATCAAGATTCATATCTTTAAATGGCTTTGTAAGTGCTCGGCCAAGTTTTCTCGCACGAACAAGCATTCTTTTTGCCTTCATTGTTCCAAGCAATTTGCCAAGTTTGCTAACAACTTTTTGTCCCCAAGTGGTATTTTTAGCCTTTTCTGCACCTTTTTCAATTATCTTTCCTAAATCTTTTGCATATACTGAAGCTTTTTTAACAAACGGTTTTGCTTTTTCAACAGTTTTTAGAACAACTTCGTTGCCTTTTCCTTTTTTCAGGAAGTCTCCAAGTATCATAACTGAACCAAACACTGCAAGACCTTCTAATGCAGCATTTGTAAGAACCTTGAAGAAATTTAGGGGTTTTTTAAGTTTGCCAGGTACTTGTTCATCACTGAGGATTTTATCAATGGCACGTTGTACTTCTTGAGTTGTCTGTCTACTTTCAGCGATTTCATCTTCCCAGCTACCTTTAAAATTTACTTTTGATTGTTTGTTATAATTGTTTGCTGATACTGGTTGAATAGCTAACATATTACATTCTCCACACTAATTTTTAGTCTACTACGTATATACTAAAACTCCTGAAAAAATATTTTTGCCTAATTTTTACAAAAATGTTACATTTCTACATATATTATTTCATATAAACGTTATTTTGTAAAGTCTTAAAGCCTTGATATGAATTTCTTTTAAGCAATTCTCTATCAATTTTATTTAAGCAATCTAATTTTGCTCCGAGCCATTTTGGTGCAATTAAAGTTTTTGTATAACCATTACCTGCAAGCCTATGTATGAGCGTAGTTTGCGGTAATATTTCCAAAAAGTCACAAACAAGATTTACATATTCATCCTCACTCATAAAATCGATTTCGTTATTCTCGTACATTTTTGTCAGAGGAGTGCCCTCCAATGCGCAAAGCATATGTATTTTTATTCCGTCGATTTTTAAATCTGCAAGTCTTTGTGCTGTTTGTAACATTTCATCGCGACTTTCCCATAGGCCTAAAATTACGTGAACACAAACATTTATTCCTTTTTCTTTTGTTTTTTCGTATGACCGTACAAAGCATTCATAATCATGCCCTCGGTTAATACGCATCAAAGTGTGATTGTGAGAGGATTGCAAACCGTATTCTACCCATGTATACCAATCTTTTGAGATGTCTGAAATCAAATTGAGTTTATCTTCATCTACGCAATCCGGTCGTGTACCTATAGAAATTCCTACAACATCAGGATGTTCAAGTGAAGATTTGTATATTTGTTCTAATTCTTCGACGGGTTTGTATGTGTTAGTGTATGCTTGAAAGTAAGACATAAACTTTTCAGCTTTGAATCTTTCTTTAAGAGTGTTAACTCCCACCTCAATTTGCTGTTCAATGCTTAGTAAATTTGAATGTGCTTGTGAAAAGCTCCCTGCTTCATCACAAAAAATACACCCCCCTGACGATATTGTTCCATCCCGATTTGGGCAGGAAAAACCTGCATCTAAGGTTATTTTATAAACCTTTGCCCCAAAACGATTTTTTAAATATGCGCTGAATTGGTTGTATCTTTTGTCTGTGCCGTTAAACATCTTCTATCCCCTATATTTACCCTCTCCCTTTATAAAAGGACAAGGGGATAATTTTTATTTATCTTCACCTTCGTCGTAGA
>JAFUUT010000160.1 GCA_017477685.1 bacterium
GGTATGCTCGGAGCATTAGCCCTTGATGATATTGGGACGTTGTTTCCGGATACAGATTCTAAATATAAAGATATAGACAGTACCGTTTTACTCAAAAAAGTTTACGAACTTATTCAAGATAAAGGGTATGCTATAGTAAACATTGACAGTAATATTATTGCTCAAGCTCCAAAGATGATGCCGTATATTCCAAAAATGAAAGAAATTATTGCACATATTTTAAAGATTTCCCCTCAAGATATATCTATAAAAGCTAAAACCAAAGAACAAATGGATGCTGTCGGACAAAAACTTGCAATAGAAGCAAATGCCGTTGTTATGCTTAAAAAACACATAAAAAGAATGTACGAATAACAAATCATTTTTTTATGTTATAATTTTTTTATGGAAAATAAAGTAAAAATTGGTTTAATTGGTTTAGGAACAGTAGGAAGCGGAGTATACAAAACCCTTCAGGATTTTGACAATGTCGAAATCACAAAGATTGCTGTCCATAACAAAAATAAAAAAAGAAATATTGAAAATTTCAATGAAAATATCTTGACAGAAGACGGATATGAAGTTGTTAATGATCCGCAAATTAAAATTGTTGCAGAACTGATGGGCGGATGTGAACCTGCATTTAGTTTGATTAAAACAGCTATATTAAATAAAAAACATATTGTTACAGCAAATAAAGAACTTCTTGCAAAACATGGCGAAGAACTATTTCAATTAGCAAAAGAAAATAATGTTGTTATATTGTACGAAGCCGCTATTGCAGGAGGCATTCCTTTAATTATGCCTATAAAAACAATTCTTGCAGGAAATAAAATAAATAAAATTAAAGCTATAGTTAACGGAACAACAAATTATATTTTAACAAAAATGGATGTTCAAGGGGCTTCATACGAAGATGTATTAAGAGAGGCTCAAGACCTTGGCTATGCAGAAACAAACCCGACAGGTGATGTTGAAGGTTTTGATGCTGCGTATAAAATTACAACTCTGGCAACAATAGCTTTCGGTAAAAGAATAAAATTTGAAAATGTGTACCGTGAAGGTATAACAAAAATTCGTCCGCAAGATATGCAAGCCGCAAACGAAATGGGATACAAAATCAAACTCATTGCATCAGCAGAACTTGACGAAGAAGGCAGAGCAGATGTAAGAGTTCACCCTATGCTTGTTCCGTATAACAAAGCGCTTGCACATATTGATTACGTAACAAATGCCGTAACTCTGACAGGACATCCGGTTGGCGAGATTACCCTCGCAGGTCCGGGAGCGGGAGAATTTCCTACAGCAAGTTCTGTTGTTGGAGATATTCTGGCAATAATTTCGGAAATAGGATTGACGGACTATATTTTACCAATGATGAGATGCTCACATAGTGAAAATGCTCAAATGGTTGAAATTTCTGAAACAATGAACAAATACTATATTTCAATAACTTCAAAAAATAATCTTGGAGTTATCGGACGTATTGGAAACGCTTGCGAAAAAAATAATATAAGCTTATCAAGTATTGTTCAAAAAGAAGTTGTAAAAGACCGCAGTGCAGATATTACTGTTATTACTGAACTTTGCAAAGAAAAAGATATGCAGAATTTTATCAAAGCATTGAATGAAGATGATTCTATAATTGAAGTAAACAGTTTAATCAGAGTACAGATTTAAAATAAAAAAGTAAATAAAAAGCATCGATTTCCTATCGATGCTTTTTATTTTATTATGATTATTAATTTTATACACCAGCTAACTGTTTAGATTGTTCCAATTTCAATGTAACGGTTGTAATATCACAAACCGAGCTTGGTCCAAAATATTGAACAGCTCCAGGGAACAGGTATCTGTCATTCATTGCCCAATCTTCACGGTTATCTGATAATTGTTTGAATACAGGTCCGTCAAGTTCTACTAATGCCTTTTTAATAACAGGTTTCATAGCACCATGACGTTTTTCCATATTCATCATCATTGTTAACGGAACACCGCCTGCAATCCATTGATCTGCAGATGCAGTAAGATTTTTAACAGATGACAAATAACCTGATAATCCGTTAGAAATCAATGCATAAGCATTATAGCCAAGTGAATAACAATAATCCGCATCAAAGTTTGACGGGAATGCACATCTGCCTTCATATCCGAAGAAATGAGATTGAGCTGAGAATTTGCCGATGTATTCTCCGCGAGATTTCAATTCACTCAATCTGTTTGAAATCATTTCGATTAACAATTTTTCTGTTTCAATTTTTGAAACTTGTACATTACCGTGAGGATCTCTGTCAGCAAGCAATTGAGCCTTGATTCCCACAGGTAATGAGCTGTAGACAGAAGCATTTACATCATCAAGTCTTCTTTCAACAATTGCAAATTTGTCATGCATACTTGTTGCATTCATAAAGCTTGGATCTGTTTCCAGTTCTGCCATTATATCGTTCAAGTTTGCAATCATAGACTTCATTTCAGGAATGAATTCAATTAATCCTTCCGGAACAATTGCAATACCGAAATTCTTACCCATAGCAGCACGTTTGACAATAATATCTGTCATATAACTTACAATTGAATCTAAAGACATTTGTTTTGCTTCAACTTCTTCTGAAATCAAAGTGATATTCGGTTGAGTTTGAAGTGCAGCCTCCAACGCAACGTGAGAAGCACTTCTACCCATAATTTTGACAAAGTGCCAATATTTTTTAGCAGAATTTGCATCACGTTCAATATTACCGATAAGTTCAGCATAAGTTTTTGTAGCGGTATCAAAACCGAATGAAATTTCTATTTGATCATTTTTCAAATCACCGTCAATAGTTTTTGGACATCCGATAACTTGAATACCTGTATTGTGGTTAGTAAACCATTCTGCAAGTAATGCAGCATTTGTATTAGAATCATCCCCGCCGATAATTACAACTGCGCTTATACCGAGTTTTTGGCAGACTTTTAATGATTCTTGGAATTGATCTTCTGTTTCTAATTTTGTTCTGCCTGAACCGATAATATCAAATCCGCCGGTATTTCTGTATGCGTTGATAAATTCATCATCAAATTCAACATATTTACCGTCAATGATACCTGACGGGCCGCCTAAAAAGCCGTATAATTTGCTGTTTGGATTTGAATTTTTCAACGCATCATACAAACCTGCAATTACGTTGTGTCCGCCCGGTGCTTGACCGCCGGATAAAATTACACCGACATTTCTTGCTTCACTTGGTTTTGAAGAAGATGAAGCTTTAAATGTTACGGTTGGTTTTCCATATGTGTTTGGAAATAAATTTTTAATTTCCTCTTGGTCTGCAACAGATTGTGTAGCAGAACCTTCAACCATTTCTAAGGAGTTTATTCCGCCTTTTAAGCTTGACGGAAGTTTTGGTTGATACTTTAATCTTTCAATTTGCAGTGGTGAAAGTTTTGTCATTTTATAGTCCCTTTCCTTTTTTAATACCTCGTTTACGATTACATATTACTACAAATATATGTTTTTTGATATTTTTATTTGTAATAGAATTTTTTTATGAGTAGAAGTAATTTTGAATTTTTAAAAACAGTTGATAACAACTTATTTGAAATAATAAACGATGCGGAAAGATTATATCGCGGAGCATTCTTTGAACAATGTATGGGGCAGACAAGAC
>JAFUUT010000161.1 GCA_017477685.1 bacterium
GAAATAAAATTGAAATATAAAAGAATATTGCTAAAGATAAGCGGGGAAGCATTACTTGGCGATCAGCAATTTGGTATCGCTCCGGAACCTGTTCAAATGATTTGCAAAGAAATTAAACAGGCAACTGATATGGGAGCTCAGGTAGCGGTCGTTGTAGGCGGGGGTAATATTTTCCGCGGGGTTAAAAACAGTGCAAAAATCGGTTTGGACAGAGCATCGGGAGATTATATCGGAATGCTCGCAACGGTAATGAATGCTATTACTTTACAAAGTTCTTTAACTCAAATGGGTGTCGGATGCAGGGTAATGACTGCTATTGCAATGAACCAAATAGGTGAACCTTATATCAGACATCGCGCAATAAGACATCTTGAAAAAGGAAGAGTTGTTATATTTGCTGCAGGCACAGGCAATCCGTTCTTTACAACAGATACCGCATCAGCACTTAGAGCATCTGAAATTGATGCTCAGGCGATGTTAATGGCTAAAAATGGTGTTGACGGTGTTTACACCGCAGATCCAAACATTGATCCTACTGCAACAAAAATTGAAGACATGACTTATGATGATATTATTAAAAAAGGTTTAAAAGTAATGGATACGTCTGCTTGTGATTTGTGCAGACAAAATAATATTCCGATAATCGTTTTTGATTTTAAAAATGAAGGTGGAATAAAAGAAATACTTGAAGGTAAAAAATTAGGAACTTATATACATTAGAAAGGGGCAAAAATGTCAGAAGCATTAGATGAATTATTTTTATTTGGTGAAGAAAAAATGGAAAAAGCAGTTTCTCAGCTTCAAAAAGAATTTGGAACAATTCGCTCGGGACGTGCTAATCCGGGGATTTTAGATAAAGTTATAGTCGAATACTACGGAGCTCCGACTCCTTTAAGGCAAATGTCACAGGTATCAGTCCAAGACGGTACAACTCTTGTAATCACACCTTATGATAAAACAATAATGAAAGATATTGAAAAAGCTATTATTAAGGCAGAAATCGGTATTACTCCAAATTCCGACGGTATATGTATAAGATTGCCATTCCCGCCGCTAACTGAGGACAGACGCCGTGAGATTGCAAAAGATGTTAAAAAACTTTGAGAAGATGCGAAAATTGCAATAAGAAATATTCGCCGTGATATGGTAGATAAGTTGAAAAAAATTGAAAAAGACGAAAATCTTCCTGAAGATGCGGTTAAAGATAATCAAGATACAATTCAAAAATTAACTGATAAATATACAAATAATATTGATAAAGCAGTTGAAGTAAAAGAAAAAGAGGTTATGACCGTATAATGAAACTTGATTTAGGGTTCAATAAAAATGCAGTACGTATGTTGACCGGTCTTTTACTCGGGTGGGTTGTGACTGTATGTCTTATTTGCGGCAAACTTGTTCTTTTGGGTATGCTTGCTGTTGTTATGGCATTTGTTTCAAGAGAATACGTAAAAATCCTTAATCATAAGGGGTTTTATCCCAGCCTCAAGGTTATTTATACAATAGAAGCTGTTCTTGCTATTATTGTGTATTTTGAAAGATTTGATTTAGTTGCCGCAACTTTGACTATATGCTCAATGGCATCTTTTATGTGGGTATTATTTGTCGGCAGGCAGCCTTATATTGCAAATGTTGCAACGACATTATTCGGAATGGTATATTGCGGATGGTTCCCGCTTCATTTAATATTTTTTAGAAATCTTTCAAACCCAACGTATAACAGCGGTCTCGGGTTTGTAATAATGATGTTTATTTCAATAATCGCAACTGATGTCGGATGTTATTATGTCGGAACAAGACTGGGGAAACACAAGCTGGCTCCGACAGTCAGCCCTAACAAATCTATTGAGGGTTCAGTAGGCGGGGCAATTTGTGCAGTGATTGCATCCTTAGTCATAGGCATGTACCTCGGGTTAAGCTGGTGGATGTGTATAATTGCCGGTCTTTTGTGTACAGTGTTTGCTCAAATCGGAGATTTGTGCGAGTCGTTGCTTAAAAGAGATGCAGGAGTCAAGGATTCAGGGGATACTCTTCCCGGGCATGGAGGATTTTTAGACAGAACAGACAGTTTTGCTTTGACCATCCCTATTATGTATTATTTCTTCAAATACTTTGTATTTAAGACTGAGTGGATTTCTACGACAGTTAATTTTGTGAAGGATCTCATTAAATGATATCTGTTTCTGAAATATTTGGAATTGAAACGGTCACGCCTGATTATTATCGTCAAGCATTAACGCATCCGTCTTTTTCTCAAGAAAAGGATTTACCTTATTCCGAATGCTATGAGCGTTTGGAGTTTTTAGGGGATGCCGTATTAAAACTTACCGTATCAGATATTTTGTTTAATACTTATCCGAATTCTACAGAAGGTGAATTATCCAAAATTCGCAGTATCATTGTTTCTGATAATACTCTTGCCCAAATTGCAAAAACTAACGGCTTGTGTGAACTTATCATAATATCGGCGCATGACGAAAAACAGGGCTGCCGTAAATTGAATTCTGTTTGTGCATGCGTGTTTGAAGCAATTTTAGGTGCATATTATTTAGACGGTAAACTCGAAGAAGTGAAAAAATACATTGAAATTACCTTTAAACCGTTTATAGAAGAAGTTAAAAATAATTTTGGGAAATATAATGCAAAAGAAATCTTGCAAGAATATACTCAAAGTAAAACTAAAACAAGGCCGGAATATACTGTAATAAAAGAGAGCGGGCCGGCGCATAAAAGAATTTTTACGGTAGAAGTCAAGTACGACGACGAAGTTTTAGCGGTAGAAGAAGGGTTTTCTAAAAAAGATGCCGAACAGAAAGCTGCTCACACTGCTTGTACTAAATTAGGGATTGAATAGGGGATATAAGATGAACACAATAATTTCACCATCAATATTATCTGCGGATTTTGCCAACCTTGAACGCGATGTAAAGCGCATAGAAGACAGTGGTGCAGATTGGGTTCATGTGGATGTTATGGATGGACATTTTGTTCCGAACATAACTATTGGTGTTCCTGTTGTAAAATCTTTGAAAAAAATTACAAATTTACCTTTGGATGTTCATTTGATGATTGAAAATCCGGATAAATACATAGAGCCGTTTGCAAAAGCCGGGGCTGATATTTTGACATTCCATTATGAGTCTTTATGCTATGAACCGTCATATTACGGTCATTCTGAACTCGATTCAGAATCTTCTATCCTGCAAATAATAAATAAAATTCACTCTTTTGGTATAAAAGCAGGTATTTCTATTAAACCTAAAACTCAAGCACAAGTTCTCTTGCCGTTTTTAGATAAAGTTGATATGGTTCTTGTTATGACGGTAGAACCGGGGTTTGGCGGTCAGGAATTTATGGAAGATTGTGCCGAAAAAATAAAATTTATAAAAGAAAATTCCAAAGATGATTTAATTATTCAAGTTGATGGCGGTATAAACGATAAAACCGCACTGATATGCAAATCATACGGTGCAAATTCGCTTGTTGCGGGTAGTTATATTTATAAATCTTCTAATATTTCGGAAGCAATAAAATCGCTTAAATAGTATATTTATCCTTCTTCTGTCCATTCACCTCTGCGGACTTTGCGTTTTAGAATTTCATCAATGCTGACATCCATTTTTGCACTTCTGTCTGTGCCGTCATTTTGTGCTGTTTTTATGTCTTTATCAGCTTCTTTAGTTTTTGTTTTTTCCATTGTTTCTTCTTTAACTTCGTTATTATTTTCTTTTTCGGATTTCTTTTTATTGTTTTGGCTGCCTTCAACTCCGGTGATATTTTCCACTTCAGACTTGAGCCCTGATGCTGAAGCCAGATTAGAATTGTTTGTTCCTGCGGCTTTTGTTTGAACATTAAGGCCGCGTTCTCCGCTTTTTATGGAGTTGTTGCCTGAACGCTCTGCGTTTTTACCGATAATATAATCCAAAAATCTCCATATAAAATACTCTTGTTTAGATTGTTCTATTAATTCTTTTCCCGTTTCGGATGAAACAGAGCCAAAATCCAGTGCATCTGCAAGAATTGGAGATTGCCCGTCAATATCACTTCCGATGATATCCAAGAGTGATTCGGTTTTTGAAATCTCTGACTGTCCTTCTTTACCGTATCTTTGCAGCTGCATATTCAACTGTTCCATTTTTGTTAATGTTGAATTATCGTTTTCATCATTATTTATTTTCTTTACTTCATTTTTGAATTGTTCTTTTAATGCGGATGCTTCTGCCAGAAGTATTGCTATTTCGCTTTCAAGTTCTTCTGTTTCACTTGTTGATTTGCCCTCAAACATTCGCATAATAAATGCGGACATTGCAGCATCTCCGTCTGTAGAACGGCTGTCTTTCCCCAGCTTTAGTGCTTGTTTTCTCAAACTTACTCCGTCGGATATCATTTGCTGGCGTTTTTGTTGTGCTTTTGTAAGTGGCGGAGCTTCAGGATTTTCGTTTTCTTCATTCACATCGTCAGAAGCATAAATATCTCCCCCTGTGTTCGGAGCCGGCTTTGAAACTGCACCCTGTTCAACAATATCTGAATTTTCGGAGGTGTCTAACTGTGATGTGTCGCCGGCCTCTTTTGTATTGTCTTTTACAAAACTTTTTTCGGGTTTATTTTTGGAATCATCATACCTTGTTTGAGATTTTGCTGCTTCATATGTAATATCGTCATTATCGTGTGCTTCTATTGAGTTTAAAAATTCTTGAGCCCATTGCAGATAAATATTAGGCACTTCAATTCCTTGGCGTTCATACTTCATAATTTCTTTTGCCGTGAGTTGCCGCCAATTAATTCTATTCGGATTAAAAGCTTCTATTCTGGAAATTTCCATAGTACGCCCTTGTTTTTTCTTATTTTTTTATCGGCTTATATTGTTAAAACTTTAAAAATTTATAATTTTATTTTAAAAAAGTTTACAATTATTCATTCAATTAAGGGATGAAAATTTTTATAAATAATTTAAAATAATAAAACAACAATGAGGTATAGTATGAAATACGAAGAATTGATGGCAAAAGCGATAAAGGTTTCAAGAAATTCTTATTCTCCATATTCAAAATTTGCAGTTGGTGCATGCGTATTAACGACCTCAGGAAATGTTTATACCGGCTGCAATTTTGAAAATTCGAGTTTTGGTATGACAATTTGTGCAGAACGTAACGCAATAGGCTCTGCAATAGCTGCAGGGGACAAAAAAATTAAGGCCGTTGCTATTTATTCTCCGAATCAGGATAATTGCGCACCGTGCGGTGCTTGCAGACAAGTAATGCACGAGTTTTGCGACAAAGACGAGGATGTAGATATAATTTTGAAAAATGGAGATGAGCTGAGGATATGTACGCTTGCAGAGCTTCTTCCGGAAAGTTTTAATCTGTAAATGTATATTTTTGAATTATTATACAAAGTTTTCAAGGGTAAAAATTACTATAAACGTCCGCCGCAAGATTTTTCTCCGCAGGATTTGGA
>JAFUUT010000162.1 GCA_017477685.1 bacterium
AATGGTTGCATTAGGTTATGAAGATACAAACAGTGTCGGGATTGAAGAAATGGCAATATTTACAAAAGCCGTAGCAAAAGGAGTTCAATCCGCGATGGTTGTGACAGATATGCCTTTTATGAGTTATACAATAGATATTCCGGAGGCCCTGCGTAATATAGGGAACATGGTTAAATGCGGAGCAAATGCAGTCAAACTTGAAGGGTGTAATGATTATATCCTTGAACTTGTAAAAAGATGCACCCGGATGGGAGTTCCGGTTATGGGGCATATCGGATTTACTCCTCAATCACAAAATGTCATAGGCGGTCATATAATTCAAGGTAAAAATCTTGATGCAACTATGGAATTATTAAATCAAGCAAAACAACTGGAACAAGCAGGAGCATTCTCTGTTGTGCTTGAAATGGTTCCCGAAGAAAACGCGGAATATATATCGAAAAATATAAACATATCCACGATTTCATGCGGAGCAGGAAGATATTGTGATGGATTTGTAATGGTTTGTGACGATTTATTTGGAAAGTATTCCGAATTTACACCAAAATTTGCACGAAAATATGCCAATATGCAAGAGATTATCACACAAACAACACAGCAATACATACAAGATATTAAAACTAATAAATATCCAAATGAAAATGAAGTATACAAATTAACTACGCAAGAAGCATCCGAGTTGGCAAAAATACAAAATAATGTTTATGCTAAAATATAAACAATGGACGTTGGTATTATGAATTTTGATAGAGAAAAGTTAATATCATATATTAATAAATTAAACACAAAAAAGATTTTGGTTATCGGGGATTTGGCATTAGATGAAATGATATACGGAGATGCCGAAAGAATTTCAAGAGAAGCGCCCGTATTGATATTACAACACACAAAAACCAAGCATATACTTGGCGGAGCATCTAACGCAGCACACAACGCAGCAACTCTTAACGGTTCAAATGTTGGTGTTATTGGAGTTATGGGTGAGGATTATCACTCAAACTTTTTGGTTGACACATTTAAACAAGCGGGAGTTGATTGCACCGGCATCGTTACGGATAAAGACAGAAAAACGATTGTAAAAACAAGAATTTCAGGTTCTATAACAACTTCGATAACTCAACAGATTGTGAGAATTGACAGGCAATCAAAAGGATATATCTCAAAAGCAACCGAAGAAAAGCTTATTGAAAAAATCAACGAACTTCTTCCAAAATATGACGGTGTTATACTTTCTAACTATCATATAGGAACAATTACACCGGAAATAATTACTCATACAATTAAACTTGCAAATGATTTAAATAAAGTTTGCGTTGTTGATGCTCAAAAAGATTTAGAAATTTATAAAAATATAACTTCAATGACTCCAAACCTGCCTGATACTGAAAAATCAGTAGGATTTGAAATAAATGATATTGAAGATTTAAAAAAAGCAGGAAACAAACTTTTAGAAAAAACTAATGCGAAGTCAATACTTATTACCTGCGGGGCAGACGGAATGTTTGTAACTAAGCCAAACAATGATTTTACAAAAATTCCGGTATTCAACAAATCCGAAGTGTTTGATGTTACAGGTGCCGGAGATACCGTTACGGAGGTATATACTTTAGCTTTGGCTTGCGGAATTGATCCGGTATATGCGGCACTAATCGGAAATGTCGCGGCAAGCATCGTTGTCCGCCAATTTGGCTGCGCAACTACAACCATTGAAGAATTGCTAAATGCAGTAAAAGAATTATAGGGAGAGCTGAATGAACAAATTTATGGAATTAATTAAAAAATTTAAAATAGTTGATATAATCATTATAATTTTTGTAATAAT
>JAFUUT010000163.1 GCA_017477685.1 bacterium
AAAAATATTATAAAACGTGCATCTAAAGCAGGCTGGAGATGCTATAACAATTTTTATGTTATGACAAAATCCGGAATGCCGTATTCAAAAGCTTTGAGTTATGCTCTGCAGGGTAAAGTTGTAATTTATGAAACCTCAAAAGAATATCCGATATCGGTCGCTCTTGTCGGACACGGGTATAATCTTTACGATGAGCGTGTTTGCATGAAGTTAATTGATAAACTTGAAAAAATGGATGTAAAAGTTTGTACGGCTCTTCAATTATCTTCAGAGCAGCTGAGTGAAGGGATTTCTACTTTAGGGAATGAAAAATATTGGGCAAATGAAGATGAAATGACAGGTTGTGCCGGACATTATATGAAAGATAACAAAATTGACGGCATCATATCAATTACGGCATTTGGCTGCGGTCCTGATTCTTTGATGATTGAAAGAATTACACGTAAAGCAAAACAGTTTGGCAAACCGCTTTTGAATTTAACAATTGATGAGCAAACAGGAGAAGCAGGTTTTATTACAAGAATTGAAGCCTTTGTTGATATGCTTTTCCGCAAAAAACGCGCAGGAATTGTTAATAAAATAAATATAAAAGAGCCGGAAACGAATTATAATGTGAGTTCTGATATTATAGAGGTAAAGTAATAAGTGATAAATAACGATGCCGGAGATTTAATATTAAATCTCCGGCGATATTTTTTGTTATTTTACTATTTGTGCAAGTGCATTTATCACATCCGGGTCCCATTTTTGTCCACTTTCCTGACGCATAATATCCAGAGCTTTTTCTTTATCCATTGCATGTCTGTATGGTCTGTCTGATGTCATTGCACAATATGCGTCCGAAACGGCTATAATTCTTGAACCAAGAGGTATTGACTGACCTTTCAGCCCTTCCGGAGAACCGGAGCCATCGACTCTTTCTGTTTGATATGTGATGTATGGCACAACTTCTGATAAGAAATTGATATTCATAAGGAGGTTGACTCCGACATTTGTGTGATTTTTGATTTTATTAAGTTCTTCAGGTGAGAGTTTGCCGCTTGCTGCAAAAAGTTTCTCAGGAAGTATTATTTTCCCTATGTTTTGCAATAATGCCGCATAGTATATCAAATCTGTTGTTTTTTCATTCAATCCCAGTTTAGAACAAATGCTTCTTGCAAGTTTGGCACTGTTTCTTGAATGTGATACGGTGTATTGCCCTTTTTTGTCAACTGCGTTTGCTAAAGCCTCTACAAAGTTTTGCTGATAGTCGCACAAATCTCCGATAAGAGCGGTTAGCTCCCCTCTAATTCTTTTTAAGTCAAACTCGGAGGTTCCTTCGTTTTCAATTGTTTTGTTGCTTTGTTCTATTATGTTTTGCAAAGTGATGCTTGTACCGAGCAAATTGGCAATGCTTATAATCAGTTCTAAGAAATCTTCATCAATTTTTTTATCCGAAAAAACTTCTATTGCTCCGACCGGAGTGCTTGAACATCTCATCGGAATACATATACTCTCCGCTCTTTCAATAACTTCGTTATGTGCAAGATCTTCAAGGGTGTATTCTCCTGCAGTCACTCCTTCTTCACTGCTGCCGACAATCTTTAGCTGTTTGTCTTTAATCATAAAGACAATACATTTTATAACTTCTACCATTTTCACTATAGATTTTGCAATAGAGGTATATATTGCCTGTTCTTCATTTCTGCTAAAATCAAGTACACATAGTGTATTTTTTGATGAATATATATCTATAAGTTCCTTTAACTGATTGATTAGGCGTTCTTTTTTATTTGATTTTATGCTTATT
>JAFUUT010000164.1 GCA_017477685.1 bacterium
CTTTGGCGGTTAACATTTTGAAAAGTACACGCAGGGAAGCTTTAAAAGCTCTTTTGCGTGATGATAAGAAAAAACGCAGAATAAAAGTTCATGCGATGTCTTTAATTGAACGTCGTAAAAAACTTCAATCAAAAATACTGGAAGAAGAAGATTTCAAACCGCTTTTGGAAGCTTTTCCATGCTGGTGTGTTACAACATATGCGGTTTCTGACTCTTTGCCGTTAAAACCCGGTATGTTTGATGTTGCAATTATTGATGAGGCATCACAATGTGATATCGCAAGTTGTTTCCCAATTATGTACAGGGCAAAAAAATCTGTTATTGTCGGTGATGACAAGCAGCTGCCACACTTGTCATTCCTTGAAAAAGCTAAAGAACAATCATTCTTGAGCCAGTACGGAATTCCTGACAAATACCAATTGATGTGGAGATTCAGAACAAACTCTATGTTTGATTTAGCAGATTATTACTCAATGAATTCTGTTATGCTGGATGAACATTTTAGAAGTTTGCCTGCAATAATCAATTTCTCTAATCGTGAATTTTATTCTGACAGAATAAGAGTTATGAGAAAAGAACCATCTGATTATGTTGCACTTGAAATGGTAAAAGTTGCAGACGGAAAAGTAGATTCTGATGCCACAAGAAACCTTCCTGAAGTTGAGGAACTGGTCAAAGTATTGCACGAAATCATTATTGAAGATGAGCGCAAAAACCCTGACAATCCGACAACTATCGGTATAATTTCACCGTTCAGAGCACAGGTTGAACAGTTGAAAATCTCTGTTCCGAGAGTTCTTTCCGATTATATGATTAAAAAACACCAGATAGAAATCGGTACGGCACACACGTTCCAAGGGGATGAAAGAGATATAATGCTTATTTCTTGGGGATTTGCTAATAACTCATTCCCGCAGAGTATTACTTTCTTGCAAAAGCCAAATCTTTTCAATGTTGCGATTACGCGTGCAAAAAATAAATGCATAAACTTTGTATCACACGATTTGGAAACCATGCCGGACGGTTCGTTCAGAAATTACGTTTCATATATGAAAGAGTATGTTGAACGCAAGCGTGCTTTGGCAAATGATGAGATTGATGCAAATATTTATAAAAACAAATTTGAAAAAGAAGTTGCAGATGAGATTCGTAAACTTGATCACAGAGTAGTTGCAGGAGCTGATATTGCAGGATTGAGCGCAGATTTACTGGTAGATGATTCCTTTGTAATTGAGATTGACGGTGTTGAAGATAACAAGCGTTCAAACATTTCAAATATGAAAAAGCAATCTATATTAGAAAGATGCGGAATGAAAGTTAAACGTATAACATACCGTGAATGGCAATATTCCCCAAAAGCATGCCTTGACAGAGTTTTAGCAGTAGATATATAGGAGCAGATTATGAGTGAAGAATGTATTTTTTGCAAAATTATAAACGGTGATTTTAATACAGAATTTGTATATGAAAGTGAAAATACGGTTGTATTCAATGATATAAATCCAAAAGCGCCCATACATATGCTTGTATGTCCTAAAAAACACGTGCCGTCTTTAAATGAGCTTGAAGATAAAGCACTTATGGCAGAGCTTTTGCAAACAGTAAAAGATGTTACTAAAAAAATCGGGCTAAAATCCTACAGAACCCAAATCAATACAGGCAAAGAAGCCGGACAGGAAGTTTTCCACCTGCATATTCATGTGATGGGGAAAAAATAGTTTAATTTGACCGAATAATCCAATAATCATTATGCAAGATCTATTGCTTTATTTGCCATGATATGATCGAGAGCCCTACCAATAGCGGATACAGACCCAAGTGTTTCTGATGTTTCCATAGAATCAGGCTTGTCAAGAGTAGGTGGCTCAACTGTTTCTGAATCGGGTTCAAAACCGTAAACCTGTTTCATTACGTCTAGTGCATAAACAATATCATCATATTTGCAAGATGCAATAAATACTGCAGCCTTTTCCAGATCCAAATTCCCTTCACTATTTTTCACTGAATTAATTGCATCTATCAGTGAGTTAACAGATACCGACATATTATTATTTGAAATTATCGTTTCTATAAAATTAATCATATCTGATGATATTTCTTCTCTGCTATTTTGAAGTGCAGTTAAAAGATTATCAGGGGTAGAAGGGGAAGTATCCATTATTTTTCGTTCATTTTTAGACAAAAATTTTGCAATAACCGGCATTTGATCACCAAGAGCCGTATATATTTCTATTTGAGGGTTATCGATATTATATTTAGCCGCAATTGCTCTGCCTTCAATTTCTTGTTTAGTTGCAAACATGCAATCAATATCACGTTCTCTCTTATCTAATTTGGCAGCTTTTGCAGAAAGGATTTTCTCAGCTTGTTTAATTTTTTCACTAAGTTCTGCTGTATTTGCTAATTCTTCATCACGGATTTTATCCATCGCAGCCTTTTTTACAGATTCCAATTCTGCTTTTATTTCTTGCTCTTGGTTATTCAGAGTTTCCTGTTTAGTTTTGTTTTCAGTGTTAAAATTTTGTATTCTCTTTTTCAATGCTATTATTTGAGCAGTTACGGCTGATACAATGTCTTGTGGATTTTTTACACCTGTCAATCCTGCAAGTTTATTTTTGCGAATAAAATCAGATATATCATCTCCATTTTGTATTGAACCGTCATTAACACTTTTTACAAATTCATCCATTATCTCGTTTTCAGTATTGCCGCAAAAATTCACATACGAGTTGGGGTACAAATTATTTGTACTATGTGGTTTATATAAATTTTGGTTATTGATATTTTGAATTAACATTATATTTTCCTTATTGGTTAACTTATAGTTGTTCCGGTGACTCGTACTTGTTCATGATTGGATAAACCACGAAGTCCGTACACATTACCGTTTATAAATCTCAAATTACCTACATCCGTTAAGTGTTCTACAGAATCAAAATCGACGGTTGCTATTATACTTTCTATGAGTTCAAAAGCTTCATTACTATCACATTTATAATATTGAGGGTGAAACATATATCCTGCCATAGATATGATATCTAAAAATCCTTTTTTATTGACTGTGGCTTTGAATTTTTGCTGGCCAGCGCTATCTTTATGTGAATTTATTTTATAAGCAAGTTCTTGCACTTTTTGGATTCTTTCACTTATAAAATCTTTTAAATCTTGACACTCATCTGGTATTTTATATCGTTTTTGAATAAACTCTATTGTTGAATGTAATGATGAATCTTTGCAAGAGTAATATGCAAAGAAAGATTTTACTTTATCGCCATCTATATTTCCGTTTTCATCTTTTACGCAAAAGACAGCAGATGGCAAATAGAGCATATCAGGATATTCATCTGCTTTTAGCAGATTTTCTAAAAATTTTACTGTTTGGTCAGGAATTTTTCCTTCATTATTTTGCATTTCAGTCAATAATACTTGATATATCTTTTCAAAATCGGGTTTTACTCTAGACGGATTTATAACTTTATGACACGTTAAAAATACATTTGCTTTTTCAGGATTTATATTACCATTTTCATCTTTTACCATAGATATTGCTGATTTTAAATTTTTGACAGTCATGTTTTGCGCTTCCAGAGCCTTGTCCACAAAATCAATCATATCAACAGAAATATTACCTTCATTGTTTTGCATAACTTTTGCTATTTCCACAAGGGTAGATGAGGATTTATTAGTTAATTTATTTTTGTGTGATTTAATACTTTTTCCAACAACATATAATTGTTCGCCAATGTTTTTATATAAGCTGACTTCCGAATTTTCAATACCATTTACAACTCTGAAAGCACTTTCCATATTTTCATCGATTTTATCTTTATTTATGGAGAAACCTTTTAATCTGTCATTAAGTGCGGCATCTTTTTTTTGCAATTGAGCATCACGTTGTTGAAGTTCTTCCACTCTTTTTTGCAGATCTGTCATAATTTGAGCTCGGATTTGCTCGGTTTCGGTTTTTATTACTAAATTAGTGGCATTTTCAACTTCTTTTCTCAAAGCTGAATGTCTTGTTTCAGTAGTTTTGACCGATTCATCAGCTTCCCGTTCCGCTTTATTTTGGTTTTTTAAAGCTTCACAAAGACTTTCTAACAAATCTTTTAGAGAAGACTTTGGCATATATGTATGTCCAAATCTTGTTTGCAAAAATCCATGGTCCTGCATTCTTTTTGTAAGGTCTTCATCAGACATATTATTATTTTCTTGTACATTTTCAATAAATTTATCGCCCAATTCTCCGCTAAAACTCATTGCATTCTGAGGTTTTTGCGAAAGGGTGTAAGTATATCTGTTATAATTTTGAGATGGGATAGATTGCAGTAACATTTATAATTTTTCCTTGATAGTTGTTAATAAGTATTTGTTACTTATAAAAACCATAAAAGAAAATTTTGCTACTTTATAAAATGACTCTTTACATTTTGTAATAAAATACAAAACTGTTGTTATTTGTCATATCTGTTTTTATAGACAAGATATGAAAATCTTTCAAATGTAAAATCAATATCTATGCTATCACCCAAGAAATTTTTAGGCAAAGGGGTAACTTTTCCTGTTGCAGAAAGCGCAAGCAGCGCTGTTCTGTCAAATTCTTTATCACCTGAAGACTTTGCAATCATCGGATTTTGAATAGTACCGTCACGCAATATGGTAAAATTTACAATCGTTTTATTTTTAAAACTATTTTGCGGCGGAGCCCAATTGGCTTTGATTTCATACTCCATATCTTTCATATAATCATCAATTGTATAAACCTTTTGCACAGGCGGCGGGACAGGAGCTTTTTTATTCCTTGAAAATATAAAGCCTCTTGCAAATGCACCCGAACAGCCCAAAAATAAAACCAATAATGTTCCTGTGATAATCTTTTTCATACAAAAATGATAAAAGATTTGAAAAGTTATGGCAATAAGTTAAGTGGATGATTTTATACCTTTGCTTTTGTTTTATCTGCAAGTTCTGAATCAACTCTCAAAAATACAGGATGAATATCTTCTTTAGATATCAGTTTGCCGACTTTAATATTTGAAGTTGTTATATCATCATATTTTGTGGAAATATCATAAGACAATTGTTTTGCCATATCTTGTGCAATATTTGGACAGTATGGGTAAATCAATGATGATATTACGCACATAACTTCAAGAACTGTTGCCAAAACTTGTCCGCATTCTGTCATTTTTTCTTCTTTTGCCAGTGTCCAAGGAGCATTGTCTGTTACAAATTTGTTTGCAGCATCTACAATAGAAATTATTTCTTGTGCAGCTTCTTGTATTTCAAAATGATTAAAATGATTTTCAACAATTTTTACTGTGCCTAATGTCGTTTTTATAAGGCTTTCGGCTTCTTTAGAACGATTTGTTAAAAATTCTTCTTTAATTTCTCCGTCAAAATATTTTACAAGCATGGAAAGACTTCTGTTTAGCAAATTACCCATACTGTTTGCAAGATGAGCATTTACTTTTTCTTTAAAATCCTGATCGGAATAATTTCCGTCCCTTCCGCAAGGAGCTGAAGTTGCCATATAATATCTAAACGCATCAGGGGTTGAAAGTTCAAAGTTTTCCAAAACAGATGTCGGCGAAACAACATTGCCTAATGATTTTGACATTTTTGTTTCATCAATAGTAATCCAACCGTGAGCAAAAATATGTTTAGGCAAAGGCAAATCCAGTGCCAAAAGTATTGCAGGCCAATATATTGCATGGAATTTCAAAATATCTTTTCCTATAACATGAACATCAACCGGCCACAATTTTTTAAATTGTTCCGATGAATTCCCGTCAGGATCATAACCCAATGCTGTTATGTAATTTGACAAAGCATCAATCCATACATAAATTGATTGCTCAGGGTCATCCAAAATATCAATTCCCCAGCCGACATTCTCTTTTGAACGTGAAACCGAAATATCCTGAATATCTTCCAGTTGGTTTATAACTTCATTTGCTCTGAAACTAGGAACAATGAAATCCGGATGTTCTTTTATATGTTTGATAATAGCATCTTTATAATCTGTTAATTTGAAGAAATAGTTTTCTTCTTTTACGATATCAGGCTTTTTCATATGGTCAGGACAAAGTCCGTCTTCGGTTAAGTCTTTCGGGTTCAAAAAGCATTCACATCCCTGACAATACCAGCCTTCATATTCGTGTTTATAAATTGCACCTTTGTCTTTTAATTTTTGGAAGATTTTTTGAACAATTTTTTCATGATCTTCATCCGTTGTTCTGATAAATCTGTTATATTTAACATCCAATGCACTCCACGCATCTTTGAATTTTTGTGAATTCATATCGCATAATTCTTTTGGTGTTATACCTTGAGAAGCTGCTGTTTTTTGAATTTTGATACCGTGTTCATCAGTACCGGTCAAGAAAAACAAATTATCTGTTCTCAAAGAATAATGTCTTGCGATTATATCTGTCAAAATCTTTTCATATGCATGTCCAATATGCGGGGCTCCGTTTACATAATCAATAGCGGTCGTTAAATAATATTTATCAATCATTTATAAAATCCTCGTTTCCAAAATGTATTTACCCCTTAATCGTATCATAAAAATAAAAAATACCTTTTTTAACAAATGTAAAAAAATTGACAAAATAACATGACAAAAATTTTTCGTTATTCTAATATCAAAATAGAAGTCGGAGGGATAATGATAGATAATACATTTGATAATTCAACGGATTTTGATTTAACTTCGAAAAGTGCATTCTCAAGTGAAAATGATTCTTTTACCTCTCGTTCTATTGCGGCATTACTTGCAAGAAATATTGTTCCGCAATCTCACAAGAATATTGCAGATAATTATTTGATTATAAAAAAAGTTTTTAAATTTCAGGTGTGCCAAAGCAGAATTTCTAATGTAGAAAAATCATTGTTAGAAAAATATGATTTTAACACTTTAGAATTTACTACAATGAAACAAATGTATAATGAATTGGCACTTTTGCAGCAATGGTCTTTGAGTGATGATATACAACTAAAAACAGATTCAGAAAATATTTTGTTAATTAGGGTTAAAGAACTAAAATTCCTTGAAGCAAACCGTTATGCTTCAATATCAAACGAACTTTATAACGGCTACAAAGGCTTGGAACAATATTTGAGAGAAATCAGCAAATTCCACGGCTCTCAGAATTTATAAAGATTTATGCAAATTCAATTGTATCAACAATTTCGGTTTTCACTATCTGCATTGCATCAGATGTTTCTTGTTTTGAAAGAACTGTTATTGTCTGAATGTATCTAACAAGTAATCTATATAGCCCAAGACGTATTTTTTCATCGCAAATCAAAATAGGTTGGCTACCTATTTCTTGATGTATATTCATTAGTTTTGCAGCAATATTTTCTACTAAATTATGCTCATATTCTTCATCCAAAGTTATTGATGTTTTATCAAGGCCAATTTGAGGGTGCAAATTTTTTAATAATTCCTGTTCAATTTGTTCCGATATATTTACAGCCCAAATTACCCTATCTTCATCACAGAATTTATTACAAATTTGATTTGCCAAAACTTGACGTAATTTTTCCGATAATTCATCAGTAAATGTTGTATATTGAACAAAATACGTAAGTCTTGAAAATATCAAAGTAATATCTTTTATGGAAATTTTTTCACGCAAAAGATTGGCTAAAACTTCTCTTATTGCATGATAATCGATTTTTTCGAGTAATCCTTTAACCATTAAAGGATCTTGTGATTCAACCAGTGTAATTAGTTTTTTTATATCAGTTACAGTTAGTATTTCATCGGCATTTTTGAATAATTCTTCTTCTAAGTGTTTAATTATTATATCTACAGCCTCAGTCTTGATAATATTCTCAACAGATTTTGCCTCTTCAGGATTTATCCAATATACCTGTGATTGATATAGGGGTCTAATATCGAATATTGGATCATAAATTGGGCTAACACCGATTATTGAATCTTCTGGCAGCTCTTCCCCTGTAGAATCCCATTGATCTGCTATTACCATGTACCTATCAGGATATACAAAACCATTTGCAACAGAGTTGCCACGTATAAATATTTGGTATTCATGTTCATTGAGATTATTATTATCCATAACCCTTACATTTGGTGTAACAAAACCGTATTCTTCTGTTAACCTATGGCGCATAGCTGTAATTTTTGGCATCAAAAGCCCGCCAGCATCAGGATCTGCTATTTCTAATAAGCCCTGTCCAACCTGTATCATAATAACGTCAACACCAAGCTTTTTGTACATATTTTCAGGGTCAATTAATTCTTGAAATTGTTTGCGAACATCCTCAAGTTCTTTTTCTAATTTTTTTGTCTTATTTCTTTTTTTTAAAAGTTCTATAGCATAATATAAAAATACAGACAAAAGAAGTACACTTTTTATAATTGTTCTTGATACTACAGAATCTAAATATGTTAAAATGATAATAACTAACAAGACAGATACAAATCCGATAGAAAGAAGTTTTAAAACATGTAATATTGTTTTCGTATTATTTTTCCTGTCAGGATTTTCGTTGTTCTTTTCTTGACACTCTTGAATCATTTTATCCATGTTTGATTGGTTTTGAGCGTTTTCTTTTATTTCTTCTGTAATGATATTTTTTTTGTACAAATCATCTATGATTTTTGCATAACATTTTTTTACATGGTGTTCAACAGCATCCAGCAATTGCTCCTGAGGAAGTCCTTTTAATAATCCTTCTTTTGTTACTTCAAAAACAGTATATGCAATCTTTTGCATAACAGAATCCCAGTTTTTCCTTGGAATTCCCGAACGAATAACATCCGCAGCTTTATGAAAAGTCCACTCTGCAAGCACTTGTGTCATAAAAACTTTTTGTTCATCATCAATTTGTTCATCAAAATCTTTATTTAAAGATTCTCCGGATAATTCGACAAAACTACCTATAGTAGATGAAATATAATCTTTTTCATCTTGTGAAAATTCTGCAGGAATCAAATTCTTGCTTTGATTTACCATGTTTTGCGCAAATGATTTATAATCAAACATAACCAACCTTTGTTATAACCTAATTGTATCATAAATATCTATTAAAAATTTAGAAATATTAAATTTATATGGATACTCAACTTTATATGCTTTTGTTCTGTTATAATATCTTAATACCGTTTTAGAGTTAGATACATAAGTATAATGAGGTAATAATTCTATTGACGAATTATCTTCCCAGTATTTAAGCATTTTTATTTCTTCGTTCGATTTTTTTATTTTTATTATGTTTTTTTCATTTTCAAAAAAAAGTTTTAATCCCCAAAAATATGTTATTATATACCCATTTTTTTTATACGGAATTTTGTTGTATAAATTATTTTTAGTAATCAAGTCTAATATTGCTTTACGTTTTTTATCAAGAATTGGTTTTAAATCACTTTCTTTATAATTTGTTTGTATTTGTTCTCCAGCCTCATTATATTCTTTTTCAGTGCTCATTTTATAAGTTGTTTTTATAATTTCATTATTTTTGTCAATATGTTCAATAACCTTATGTAAAACAAAACTTTTGTGATAATCATCATCCGGCATATAGTAAATATATGCTGGTGTTTTATATGTATATTCAATTATAAAATTACCCTCTTTACTAACATTTATACTATAATCACGCAGAATATATTTATTACTCATAATTTTACCCTTTTAATAATTAAATATATTTTACTATTTCTGTTGCAAAAAATAATTGAAAAAACGAACATTAAATCTTGATGTTTTATCAAATATTCTTTATGAATAGCAATACTTTTTAAAATTCTATGATAACATTTTGAGGAATATTGAGTCAACTAAAAAATAAAATAGTAGGGTGCGTTTATACGCACCAATTAAGTTTTACTATTTTTATTTGGTGCAAATAATTCCATTCTGCATAACTCGCAAAATAAAACAGAGGTAAATTGCTTTACCCCTGCTCTATGGTGGGCGATGCGGTGCTTGAGTTGTTAGTTGAGAGCAGGATGCTCGAAACTTACAAATCAAGTATGGCAAACTTGTTTGGCTGACTTGGTAATTTGTTTCAGGCAGAAACAAATTACATTTCAAGTCCCTTGCCCACCCCAAAATAAAACAGAGGCAAATCACTTTACCCCTGTTCTATGGTGGGCGATGCGGGACTTGAACCCACGACCCCCACAATGTCGATGTGATGCGCTACCAACTGCGCCAATCGCCCACAAAACTTTATTTAATTATCAACCGAGAAATTTACACATGTCTTGCGGCTTTTGTGGTTTTGAGCAATAACCTTTTTAAAAAGCGGTGCATCGGTGCCTTGAGTGCGTTTGTCGGAATAAACTCATCCGCAACATACTTGCCATTTGCAACCTCTTGCGGAATATACCTTGGAAAAGCTATAGGCCCTTCAGGACTTACAGTAGTATGCACTGTCGATACAGGTAACATAGAAATGCCGAAAATACCACTCATATTATACCCCCTTAGTTTTAAAAGGCGACACCCAGATTCGAACTGGGGATAAAAGCTTTGCAGGCTTCTGCCTTACCACTTGGCCATGTCGCCTCAGATAACGTATTTATAATATAAGTTAGACATAGGACATTGTCAAGGAAGATTATTTAATTGTTCCTTGCAAGAATATCATTTAACATATTTTTTGCATATTCAAGCTGAACATCTTTTCTTTGCTCAATATCTTCCTGAGTAAATTTTACTTCCACATTCGGGGTAATTCCACGTTTGTTGATGTCATTGCCCGATGGTGTTAAATATCTTGCTATAGTTAGGTTTAACCCTGTTTCATTCGGCATAGAAATGATTTTTTGCACCATTCCTTTGCCATATGTCTTTGTTCCGACAAGTTTTGCTCTGTTGTAATCTTTCAAAGCTCCTGATAATATTTCACTCGCACTGGCACTCGCACCGTCAACAAGCAAAATTATCGGCTTGTCGATATGCACATTTGTATCTTGGGCTTCAACATTGTATTTATAACCGTTTCTGCCAACTATACTTACCAGATTTCCTTTATCTATAAACAGATTGGCAATGAAAATGGCATTATTAAGCAATCCGCCTGTATTGCCGCGCAAATCTATAATCAAACCTTTTGTTTTAGAGGTGTTTTCCAATGCTTCTAAAAATTCATTCGGTGTTGATTTACTAATAAAACTTGTTATCTGTATATAACCTATGTTTTTGTCATTAGAACTTTTGACGGTTTTTATAGATATTTCTTTTCTTATGATATTTTTGGAAATCTTCTCATTCCCGCGCAAAATATCTATATTAACAAAAGTATTAATCGGACCTTTAACCAAATTTGAAACCTCGGCTAAGGACAACCCGCTGACTGCTTTTCCGTCAACAGCCATTATTATATCTCCGGATTTTACATCTGCAAACTGCGCCGGAGTTGATTCTATAACATTTACAACAACTATTTTCCCCGCATCATTAACAATGCTTACACCTATACCGGAAATTTTCGAAGTTATTGAATTATTCTGCTGCGCAAATTCTTCTGCTGTCAAATATCGTGAATATGGATCATCTAAACTGGCAAGCATTGTTTCTATAGCAACTTTTGCATCTTCTTTTGTTTTTATTTTATTTTGATACCTGTTATGCCACCTATTCCAATGCTGATGATTAAATGACGGATCATAATATTCATTTTTTATGGTCTGCCAATTTTTTTCATATAATTTTTGATAAGATATTTTTTGAGTATTGACACTTTGCAAATTACTCTCTAATAATGGATTTTTTGTGTACAAATATACAGCTCTTGTAACAAATGCTATTGTCACAAATCCAAATACCAATATGAGTGCTTTAACCCTTCTTCTCATATCTCAATTTAACAACAAGGGCTTGTTTTAATCAATATACTTTCTGAGTAATTCTGTTATTTATTATAAATATTTTTAAATTCGTAAAAAAAATACAGTATATACTATCTTAACAAAAATTATAAACTCCCTTAAAATAGTAGAAGTTTTAAGAATAATGATGTATACTAGTCTGTGAATATTAATCGGAATGTGTAGAAGATTTTTATTATTGAAATATACAGACTCAAGGAGGAAAAATGGCAGATACGATGCTGGAAGATAAGATTTATCCCACAACAGAATTTATTCCGGGGAAATGGTCAAAAGAAATTAACGTAAGAGATTTTATACAACGTAATTATACCCCTTATGAATGAGATTCAAGTTTCTTGGCAGGGCCGACAGAAGCAACTTCAAAATTATGGGATGAATGTTTAGAATTATTCAAAAAAGAACGTGAAAACGGCGGCGTTTTAGACATGGATACAAAAATTGTATCTACTATAACTTCGCACGGTGCAGGATATATTGACAAACCATTGGAAAAGATTGTAGGTTTGCAGACAGATAAACCTTTAAAACGCTCATTACAGCCGTTTGGCGGAATTAGAATGGCTGAAACTTCTTGCAAATCATATGGTTATGAAGTCGACCCTGAAATCAGCGAAATTTTTACTAAATATAGAAAAACTCACAATCAAGGGGTGTTTGATTGTTATACCCCAGAGATGAGAAAAGCCCGTCATGCGGCAATATTGACCGGACTTCCTGATGCATACGGCAGAGGACGTATTATAGGCGATTACAGAAGGGTTGCGCTATACGGTATTGACAGGTTGATTGAAGATAAAATTGAACAACACGCTTCTGTTCATGGCGCGATGACTCCTGAAAAAATCCAATTAAAAGAAGAACTTGCTGAGCAAATCAGAGCTCTTGAAGAAATGAAACAGCTTGGCATGATATATGGTTTTGATATTTCAAAACCTGCAAGGAACGCAAAAGAAGCTATTCAATGGCTGTATTTTGGGTACTTGAGTGCTGTAAAAGAGCAGAACGGTGCAGCAATGTCAATCGGCAGGACTTCTACTTTCTTAGATATTTACATTGAAAGAGATTTGAAAGAGGGTATACTTACCGAAAAAGAAGCTCAAGAACTTATTGACCATTTCATTATGAAGTTAAGACTTGTCAAATTTGCAAGAACTCCTGAATATAATGCTCTATTTTCCGGAGATCCTACGTGGATTACAGAATCTATCGGGGGTATGGGGGTTGATGGCAGAACTCTTGTTACTAAAAATTCTTTCAGATACCTGCACACTTTAGAAAACTTGGGTACAGCTCCTGAACCGAATATGACTGTTCTTTGGTCCAAAAATTTGCCGCATAATTTCAAACAATATGCAGCACATATTTCCATAACAACATCTTCTATTCAATATGAGAATGATGATCAAATGAGGGTAGTACACGGAGATGATTATGCAATTGCATGCTGTGTATCTTCAATGGTTGTCGGCAAAGAAATGCAATTTTTCGGAGCGAGGGCAAACCTTGCAAAATGTTTGCTTTATGCAATAAACGGCGGGGTGGACGAAAGATTAAAAGAACAAGTCGGACCAAAATACAGACCTATAACTTCTGAATATCTTGATTACAATGAAGTAATGGAAAAATATGAAAGCATGATGGATTGGCTGGCATGGCTTTATGTGAATACTTTGAATGTAATTCATTATATGCATGATAAGTATTGTTATGAACGCTCACAAATGGCACTTCACGACAGAGATGTAAAAAGATATTTTGCAACAGGAATTGCAGGACTTTCAGTTGTTGCAGATTCCCTTTCTGCAATTAAATATGCAAAAGTAAAAACAATTCGTGATGAAAACGGAATAGTAGTTGATTATGAGGTTGAGGGTGATTATCCGAAATACGGAAATAACGACGATAGGGTAGATTCTATTGCGGTTGATATCGTCCACAAATTTATGAACATGATTAGAACTCATAACACATACCGGAATTCAATTCCTACAATGTCAATTTTGACTATCACATCAAACGTAGTTTACGGGAAGAAAACAGGGAATACACCTGACGGCAGAAAACAAGGTGTTCCATTAGCTCCGGGAGCAAATCCAATGCACGGACGTGATAGTAACGGTGCCGTTGCATCGTTAGCTTCCGTTGCAAAACTTCCGTTTAGTGATGCGCAGGATGGAATTTCAAATACTTTTTCAATTATACCGAATGCTTTAGGAAAAGATGAAGTATTTATGGGCGATTTGAATGTAAGTTTGGATTGCGGATGCTGTGAAGGTATATGTAACAATTAATCAAAAGGAGAAAATATAATGACAACTCAACAAGAAGAAAATTTAATAAATTTACTTGACGGATATGTTGAAAAAGGCGGTCATCATTTGAATGTTAATGTTTTTAACAGAGAAACATTGATTGATGCTCAAGCCCATCCTGAAAAGTATCCTCAATTGACAGTTCGAGTTTCAGGGTATGCGGTTAATTTTAATAAATTAACTAAAGAGCAGCAGGATGATGTTATTTCAAGAACATTCCATTCGTCATTAGGTTCAAAAATTGCAACTCCTGTATCTCAAACAACAACCGTTAAAGAAACAGAAGAAATCAGAGAAACTGAAAGAGCAAATACTACAGATATTCCAAGATCAAGTGTTGGTAATATGAGTATGCCATCCGGATTTAATCCAAAAACAAATACTGAAAAAGTCAATACTTATACAAGAATATAGAAAATGGCAGAAATTACGGGTAATATTCATTCAATCGAATCCTGCGGAACAGTAGACGGTCCGGGGATTCGATTTGTTATATTTATGCAGGGATGCCCTATGAGATGTCTTTATTGCCACAATCCTGATACTTGGGCAATTTACCCTCCTCGCCCACAGCATTCTTTAGTGGGAGAGGGAGCAGTTGTTTGCGAAGGCACGAGCAATACAAATGCGGGTGAGGTTTCATATCAAGAACTAAACCTTTCCCCTCGCCCACAGCGTTCTTTAGTGGGAGA
This sequence comes from bacterium, assembly GCA_017477685.1. GTDB lineage: Bacteria > Cyanobacteriota > Vampirovibrionia > Gastranaerophilales > Gastranaerophilaceae > Zag111. The sequence goes on from JAFUUT010000164.1 coordinate 14,877, forward strand.
GGGAGCAGTTGTTTGCGAGGGCGCGAGCAATACAAATGCGGGTGAGGGAATAAAATATTATACCCCATCACAGCTTCTCAAACAATATGAAAGTGTCAAAGAATTTTGTAAAGGCGGAATCACCGTAACGGGCGGAGAGCCTTTAGTACAAATTGATTTTGTCACAGAATTATTCAAGCAGGCGAGAAAACTAAATATCCATACGGCTCTTGACACTTCAGGAGTTACTTTTTCTTCTGAAAACACTTCAAAAATAGATGAACTTTTAAAATATACAAGCCTTGTTCTTCTTGATATAAAACATATTAATGATGAAGAACATAAAAAATTGACAGGTCATTCCAATAAAAATATTTTGGATTTTGCAAAGTATCTTTCTGATAGAAAAATTCCTATGTGGGTAAGGCATGTTGTTGTGCCTGATATAACATTTAAAGAAGAATATCTAAAAGAACTCGGAAAATTTTTATCAACACTGAAAAATGTTGTAGCGCTGGATGTTTTGCCATATCATGACATGGCAAGGGGTAAATATCAAGCTTTAGGAATGGATTATCCGCTTAAAGATACTCCTCCGCTTTCAAAAGAGGAAGCGATAAAAGCGAGAGATTTAATTTTATCTAAAATGAAAAATCACTAGCAAAAAAAATTTTTCACGTACGTTATTAATTAAAAAAAGGGAATAATTATGCTAAATAGAATTAATAACAACGTAAATTTTAACGGCGGTTTTCTAATCAATTACAAATTAGCCCCGCAAGGAACACAAGAAACTTTGGAAAATAATATCGGAAACGGTAAACAAATTTTTAGGAATTGGGATGGAGATAAAAATTCCGTCTTTTATATAACAAGAGATAGCAAAGATTATAATATAGCAAAATTTATTGAAAAGAATAATCTTGATTTTAAATATTACCCTGAACTTAATACAAAGCTTCGTTTTGACCCTGAAAAACGCTTTATACTTTTGGATTATTTAGAAAAAAATAACCTTAAGATTATGGATAAAATTGATGATTTAATTAAATTTGTAACAGAAAACAGAAAAATTAGTAAAAAAGCTAAAAAGATTAAACAGGATCCATTTAAACCGATTTTAGAAAAAATGGGTATACAAATTGAAGGTAAAACAATAAAATCACCAAACGGTATAACAACGATAAAAGAGAAAAACACTTCAAGGGAAGTCATAATTTCTCCGTTATCCGAACATGAAGTACGATATGTACGTGTTGTTCCTGAAAAACCGCATTGGGAAACAAAATATTATATGATAGATGCCGACGGAAATATCTTGAAAGAATTCAAAACCCCTGATGCAATAATTGCTTTTCGAAAAGGATTTAACAGAGCTGTAGAATACTCTAACAGTCTTGGCTAGTATATTTTTCTTAATAAATTTTCATATTATAGCAATTTTTAATATTTACGGTTTTTCAAATCTGTGTATACAGATAATTTATGGTATAGGTAAGTGCAAATGAAAATCAATAATAATAACTATAATTACAATTTAAATTTTGGTGCAAATAAAATCACAACAGTACAAAGAATTGTAGAAGGTACCGGAGCATTAGAAAAATACGATGTCTACAGACTAAACCAAACAGATGCTCCGTTTGTTCGCAAAATTGCAAGTTTTATGGAATCAGTACAAGAACAATTAAACGAATGCCAGAAAAAAATACTTGAAAATTTTAAAATCTTTTTAAAA
>JAFUUT010000165.1 GCA_017477685.1 bacterium
ACGAAGAATAATCTTTAAATACGTTTTAAAAAGACCTCTCAATATCTGAGAGGTCTTTTTATTAGGTATTGATATATTAATTTTTGTAAACATATATTATCAAATCCTCAAACCTTGTAATAATAACACAAATGGTGTAACGTGGCTGTTTTTTATTAAAATTTTGGTCAATTTTAAAACCTTAAATGTTTTTACATGAATATGAGCATAGGTGTGCTTAAAAAGAGAACAGAGTAAAAACATGAAAGGAGATTATGATGAGCGGAATTTCATTTAATCCAGATAGTAATTTGCCACAAAAAACTCAAAAGAATGCTGGAAAAATACCAAATCATAATATAAAAATAATTGATAATGAAGTTGTTAATAAGACTACCGACACAAGTATGAATAAAATGGGTGGTGTTTTTGTGCAAGGCCCTCAAAATAGGTTAGAAAAATGTATAGAATCATCTATTTTGTCTAACAATATGCTTTCTACCGATGTGTTAAAAACCAAAGGTTTTAAAGAAGCAGATTATTTTGATATGAATGGCGGTCGTTATTATCATAATGATATTACCGGTGAAAAAGTCAGAGTAAATACAAGTTGGCGCCACAATGACAATAAATGTTATGAATTCACTCGTGGTAATATGTGCCATTCTGTTATTTATGATAAAAATGGCCGTGCTATAGGCGGTGATGTTCAAATTAAATTAGGGTATAACACGATAGAAATTATTCAATATGAAATTGACACAAACGGGAATAAAATTATAACGTCAGTAGACATGGAAAAAACTGAGAATTTTATGGTTCATGACGGACAATATTAGTTTTTAAATATGCAAATAGTAAAGGCGTTTGAGAATTATCCCAAACGCCTTTACACTATGGTTATTTTTTTATAAAATTGGTTTATGATTTACTTTTTCTATGGGGATGAAGAATTTAATATTTCAAATGAAATCAAGAAATTAAAAGATAAACTTGATAAAAATTTTATCCAAATGGCTTATAAAGAAATAAGTAACCCGAAATTTCCTGATTTGATTGCAGCAGTTTCTTCTCAGCCCATGATGTTTGGCAAGATGCTTATTGTTATTGATTGTATAAAGTATTTCAAAAGTAAATCCGATGATGATGGTGGTTTTGACGATAAAGAATTAAAACAATTAGAAGAAGCATTAGAAAATCATAATGAGAATTTGGATATTGTATTCAGGGCTTACGCAGAACCTGACAGCAAAAAGAAAACTGCTGTAGACAAAAGAAAAAAAATATTCAAAATTTTGTCAAAGTATAATGCTCAAGAGTTTTCTCAAATCCCTTCCTACAAGACTGATGAACTTGAATCTTGGATAAAAGCACAAGCTGAAAAACATGATTTAAAAATCGAAAATGATGCGGTTTCTCTGCTTTTATTGCAGGTCGGTTCAAATTTGCGGCTGCTTGATTCGGAACTTGAAAAATTAAAAGTATATGTAAAAGATAAATCAGCGACTAAAGATGTTGTAAAAGAAATTTGTGTGAATAATGATGATTTATTTGCATTTGTGGATTATCTGTCAAGCGGGAATATTGCAAAAGCTCTTTGTGAGTATCAAAAACTGTTAACAACAAAACATCCTTTAGCGATATTGTCTGTTTTGCATACAATGCTGCATACCAAAATTCAAATAAAAGCAAATTCGCTTCACTATTCTTCTGATGAAATTGCAAAAATGATAAATATGCATCCTTATAGGGTAAAACTTGAGATGAGCAAATTGAAAAATATTTCACTAAAAAATCTTGTGAAGTTAAAAGAGAATTTAACTGAAGCTGAATACAAGATTAAAACCGGCAGATCATCCCTATCCCCTGAAAGAGAGGTGGAATATGCCTTATTACAATAATTCCGTAATCGAAAAATACCCGCAAATAGTAGAGTATTTCAGGTCGGGGATTAATGATGAAAACAAGAGTATCGGTCATTGTCTTTTATTGTGGGGCGGCGATATAACTTCTCAATGCGAGATTGCACTTGAGATTGCAAGAATGCTTAATTGTAAATGCGGTGGAGAACTTGATTGTGATTGCCAAAATTGCCGCTGGATCAGAGAACAAACACATCCTTCCGTTAAGATATATACAAGACTGGATTTTAAAGAGGCATCATCTTCATCTGATGATGAAGACAGTTCTTCCGGCAAGAAAAATATAAGTATAGAACAAGCAAGGGCAATAATTAATGAACTTGCCATAAGTAGTGATTATCACAGGGTTTATATCTTTTGTGACCGTGATGAAGAAGGAAATCTTTTGCCTATTAACAAAATTAATTTCCCCGAGGCAACTTCAAATGCGTTATTAAAAACTTTTGAAGAACCTCCTCAAAATACCACATTTATATTTCTTACAAAAGATAAAACGGATGTTATTTCTACTGTGGTTTCAAGAGCACAATCGTTTTTTGTCCCGTCCTTTTGTAAAGGAGATGACGGATACGATATTGTCACAGATTTAATATCAAATTATTGGACTTTTAATAAAAATGAAGTATTGTCTTTTGAAGAAAAGCTTTTGGATTTAATTTCCGATAATGATGCATTAGTTGTTTTTTCTCAAATTCAGAATTATATGACTGAAACAATTAAAGAAAATTTCAATAATAAGGTTTTATTTAATAAATTAATGCAGGATTTAAAATACGTAGAAGATGCAAAAAGACAAATTTTGTTGACTCCTGCTATGAATACTCAGACGGTGTGTGAAAATTTGAGTTTTAAATTGTTCTTATCCTAATTGCTAATCCCTGTTAACTATTTTACATAGAGCTTATTATGTTGTATAATAAGGCAAAAGGAGCTTTATGTTAAGGGATTATAATAAAACAGATGTGATAGTTGTCGGGGCAGGACCTGCGGGTGTGTCTTGCGCGATTACTTTGGCAAGGGCCGGCAAAGAGGTTGTACTTATTGAACGAGGTGCTTTTGCGGGCAGTAAAAATGTTTTTGGCGGGGCAATATATACTCAACCGACTAAAGAGATTTTTCCGAATTTTGAAACTGAGGCTCCTGTTGAGCGCAGAAATATTGCTCACAATTTTATGATTTTGGGCGAAAAAGACTCTACAACTATTTCTTACAGAAACGATGACAATGTAAGTTATTCTGTTATTCGCGGGAAATTTGACCGCTGGGCAGCAGAAGAAGCTAAAAAAGCCGGTGTTACTTTAGTTGAAGAAACTGTTGTCAGAAGTCTTATAAAAAATGGCACAACTGTTGTCGGCGTTCAAACGGAATTAGAAGATTATTATGCGGATATAGTTGTTTTAGCGGATGGTGTTAATTCACTTCTTGCAAAACAAATTAAATTGAGAAAAGAAATTGAGCCAAAAGATGTTGCTCTTAGTGTTAAAGAAGTTATTAAACTTGATAAAAATATTATTAATCAAAGATTTAATCTTCAAGATGAGCAAGGGGCGATCGGTGAAATTTTTGGCGGTCCGATGCTTGGTATGCTCGGTTTAGGTTTTATGTATACAAACAAAGATTCCGTAACTATTGGTCTTGGCATTACTTTGAATGATCTTGTTGAAAACAATTACAGACCGTTTGAAATTTTGGAAGCTTTAAAATCCCATCCTATGATTGCACCGCTTATTGAGGGCGGAACATTAGAGGAGTACAGTGCACATTTAATTCCTGAAGGCGGATATAAAAAAGTGCCTAAACTTTGTGATAATGGTGTTATGGTTGTTGGTGATGCAGGCATGCTTGTTAACAACTTGCATTGGGAAGGTACAAATCTTGCTATGATTAGCGGCAAACTCGCAGCCGAAACTGCAATAGATGCCCTTAATTCAGGTAATTTTTCAAGGAGAACATTATCTCTATATGAAAGAAAATTAAAAGAAACTTTTGTCTTAAAAGATTTAAAAACGTATAAAGATTTGATGGATGTTATGCATCAAAGGCAGAAAGCATTTTTGAGTTACTACCTAAAGAAAATAAATTCTTTCTTTGAGATGTTTACGTCTGTAAATAGTATTCCTAAAAAAGAGAATTATCATAAATTTATAAAAAGTATATTTACAGACAGAAAAATATCTGAGCTTTTTAAAGATGCTTGGGCGATAATCAGATTATTATGGAGTATTTTGGTATGAATATAGATAAAAAATTATATACCCTAAAATATTCACCGGATACACAATCTCATCTTAATCCAAATCAAGAAGATTGCAAGTTGTGCCGGAGCAGGTGCTGC
>JAFUUT010000166.1 GCA_017477685.1 bacterium
AGGTATGACAAGATTCCTGTTTTAATATTATTGTATTTTGTTTTGGTAATTGCTTCCATTGGAGAACCGAATGCATTTGATTTTCTTGTTTTTACTTCAACAAATACGTATTGTTTTTTATACTTTGCGATAATGTCAATTTCGCACAACTTTGAAAAATGTCTGTTGCGTTCTAATATTTCATATCCGTTCTTGGTAAGATATTCACAGGCAATATCTTCGCCTTTTGCTCCAAATTCACGATTATTCATCAATAAGACCCTCACAAAGTAAAAAGCGTCCCAATGGTATGACATTACAATAGTTGTTTAATGAGTCAACAAGACATTTATTTTCGCAAAAGCCGCCTGATAAATATAATTTTTCTGGTTTTTTAGCAAAAATCCATGCGTTATACGCAATACCATGAATAAATCTTGATACCGCAATTGAGGCATTTTCACCTTTCGAAATAGAATCCATAATTTTTTCCAAACCGAATATTCCGCAGGTTATATTAAATTTTTCACTGTTAAATTGAAGGTCATTCGCTGTTAAGTCATAGAATTTCAACAACATTTCGACAGTAGCGCCCGTAGAACTTGCACAAGCACTGTTCCAGTCCATATCATGGAATTTTCCATCTTTAAATGAAACCCATTTTGCGTCTCTGCTGCCTAAATCCAGAATTGTAGCATTCTTTTCTACGTATTTTTGTGCACCTTTTGCCAGAGCAATTATTTCATTTTCATTGATTTCTGAACCGGTCATATGACCACAGGCCGATTTAACATTCAGATTCAGTGTCTTTACGCGTTTTGACTCAATAATGTAATAATTATACTCTATGCCGTTTACTATTCTTTTATTAACAGCAGAAAGTGACGGTATCTTTTCATCTACCGCAATAATTTTAGAATATGTAGTTCCGGCATCAAGGTATATAGTCATAGAATTATATTTTCACAATAATAGTATAAAATCAAATTTGATATTTTGTTGTATAATACTATATTATGAAACATACATTTGAACAAAAAGTTTATTTTTCCGATACGGATGCTTATGGGGTAGTTTGGCACGGTGCGTACTTGCGCTGGATGGAAATGGGCAGAGTCGATTATTGTAAATCAGTCGGATATTCGTTGACCGAGCTCGAAGCAAGAAATATTTTGCTCCATGTGTCGTCGATTAACATTAAATACAAGTCATCCGCAAAGCTAGAGGAAACTGTTGTTATTGAAACTGAAGTTACGGAATTCAGAGGACTTAGTGCAACTTTTACCCAAACAATTCGTTCCAAAGAAACAGGGGCTATTCACACGGTTGCAGAAGTCATTATAGTTGCTGTAAATTCTGAAGGCAAGCTTTACAGAAAAATCCCTGAGCCGCTTGCCTCCATATTTAATAGTGAAGTTAAACCTGTGCTTTTGACCTAAATTCTATCCAAGTAAAGACAATGTGTATTCTTTTTCTTTATTGTTTGCTTTGGTCATTAGTTCTTCTTTTTGGGCGTTTAGTTCTCGCATTTCTTTATTAATACGGTTTATTTTTGTGTAATATTCACTTGTTTCCGAATTACGTATAAATCTTTTTGTTTTTGGGGTACTCAGGTTGAAATGAGGACCTTTTTCATGCTTTAATGAAACATCATCAAAAAGACCTCTTCGTAAAGTTCCAATACAATCGCATATTGCCATTTGCATATCATAACTTCTTATATTTCTGCCATCAAATATAAAAA
>JAFUUT010000167.1 GCA_017477685.1 bacterium
AAACATACACAAAAGAAGAAGTTCTAAATCTATGTAAAAAATATGCAAAAATTTTCGAGCCGTATGTATGCTTTGAATGGCAAGAAATGCTTGAAAAATTTAGAAAAGATAATAAAAAGATATTGTTCGAAGGAGCCCAAGGGGTAATGCTTGACGTAGATTTCGGGACATATCCTTTTGTAACCAGTTCTAACCCTGTAGGGGGAGGAGCTGCAACAGGGTCGGGCTACGGACCGACTATAATTAATGAAGTTATAGGTGTTGCAAAAGCATATGTAACAAGAGTCGGAGAAGGACCGTTTGTAACAGAATTGAACAATGATACCGGAAATTCAATAAGAGAAATAGGTGGAGAATACGGAGTTACAACAGGCAGAGCAAGAAGATGCGGCTGGTTTGATGCAGTTACAATGAAATATGCCTGCCTTGTAGGAGGAATAACTTCAATAGCTCTAACTAAAATTGATGTTTTTGACCAGTTTGAAGAAATAAAATTATGCACAGCATATAAAGACACAAGAAACGGCAAAATATACACTTCATACCCAACTGACGTATATATCCACAAATATTTAGAACCAATATACGAAACACACAAAGGTTGGAAGACAGATATCACAAAAATTCAAAAATACGAAGATTTACCTGAAAATGCAAGGAAATATTTAGAAAGGCTGGAAGAAGTCTTAAATACACCTATTTCAATAGTTTCTGTCGGACCTGACAGAGAGCAAACTATATTTCGCTCTTAATATTTCTTAAACAAAGTAGCAATAAAATTAAATTATACGTTTTTATATATACATAGGATTAGTGTATATGAAAATTATTCCGAGCTATTTTAATATAGGAAAAAATAACATCCAAATAAAGGGTGCTTCCCCTTATTTTGGCAATACAACTTCCCCTGTGCAAAACTCAAACAGCAGGGAAATTCAAAATGTTACTCCTGAATATCAAGTTTCAACACCAATTTCCTATTCTCATATAGAGGATATCAGACTTCCGAATAATTTAACAGCACACTGCTACAAACTCGCAAATGGGCAGCAAGTTGTTGTGGTACCTAAAAAAGGCACCACAGTTGTAAAAACTTATGTTAATACAGGTTCTTTAAATGAAACTGACAATATCAGAGGCATAAGCCACTATATTGAACACAATTTATTCAACGGCTCCGAAGCACTCGGCGATAAAGACTTCTTTGAAGAAGTACACAAAATGGGCGCATACACAAATGCTTCAACCTCATTTTCCGTTACAGATTATGTCTTAGAATCACAACTACTGGAAGATACAGATTTGGAAAACAAAATCAAGCTTCATGCCGGCATGATACAAACACCAAAATTTTTGCAAGAGAAACTGAACAAAGAAAAAAAGATTGTAAATTCAGAAATTAATATGTACCTTTCAGACGACGAAAGCAGTGCAGTAACAAATACAATAAAAAATTTGTTTAACATTAAGTCTAAAGCCCCTGACCTTATTGCAGGGACAACAGACAATATTGATGCTTTGACAAGAGATGATGTTGTCAATTATTTCAACAACAACTATTATCCGTCTAATATGGTAACAGTAATCACCGGAGAAACAACACCGGAAGAAGCGATGGGACTCGTTTCAAAATACTTTACGTCTATGAAGACTCCTCAAGGTGAAAGACACCATGAACCTATGACACCAATTCAAGCTCCTGTAAGACAAGACA
>JAFUUT010000168.1 GCA_017477685.1 bacterium
ATTTCGTATAGGCAAACCTTCTATTTTCCCTTCGTCAATTTGTTTTTCCATTTCTTGAAAATCTTCATCAAAAAACGGTAATGCCCTTTTTTCCCTGCGGCATCTTTAATCAACTTTTCTAAAATAGAGAATTCTTTTTGGGATACTTCTCTATATCCATTTTCATCCTTTTTCCCATCATCAATTTTATAAAAAACTGAATTTAAATATTTATTTGTAATACCTAAATATTCCCATTTATCACCGGCATTAATATTTACCTTGGAAATTCCATGCCATTTATTACTATATTCAAATTCCATTCATACCTCTATCAGCTTACCTTTTTCAATAACATTATTATCGGCATTTTTTTTCGAAAACTTTAATGTTTTGTGAAATTGTTAATTTTTTTATTGTTAAAAATTCTTAAATCGTCTGCTTTTTTATTTTGTTAAATTTTATTTACATACTAGCAAAAAAAATTTTGTTTGCTTTTTGAAATATTATATAAAGGGGAAATCAATGAGAATATATAATATTTCTAATAATGTAAATTTTGGATATAACAAAGATTTAAATGATAAAGTGCGAGCCAGATTACAACAAGATGCCTCTGAAGACGAATCTAATTTAGAACTTTTAAAGTTGAACGATATATGTAACAATGCAGAAGATAAATTAAGAGAAGCTGCAAAAACCAGTGATTGGAATCTCGAAGGCAAGTATTTAAATATTTATGCTCGTTTAAAATCTTTTGTAACAGAGACTTTCGAATATAAATATCCTGATTTGCATTATCGCAAAACAGAACTTGAAACATATAAAAAAGAGTATTCACAAATAGATCAGAATGATGCTTCCAGATACCACTGGATGGATGCTGTAATTGATACTCTTGAGTTCAATGAAGAATTTGGTGATCCTGATTCTGAAGCTGAAGCTGAAGCGACTCCTTCATCCGAAAAGTCTCCCAGCAAAACTGATTTTGATAAAGATGCAGTTGAAAAATTTGTACCCGGTGCTTTTTCCCCTAAGGGATTTGAATCCATTGAAGGTATGGACGAATTAAAAGATATTTTAATAGATAGAATTGTAGCTCCATTAGGAGATACGGAGCTTGCCAAATTGGATGAAGAAGAATACGGTCAAAAAGCTCCGCGCGGATTTTTATTATACGGGCCTCCGGGATGCGGTAAAACATATATTACTCAGGCTCTTGCTATGGAAACAGGTCTTCCGATGTTCAAACCGAGGGTAATTAATAGGGGACCTGCGATGTACGTAAACGGTGCTTCTGCAAATTTGAAGGAGGCTTATAATTGTATCAAGCAGTATGCAAAAGATAACGATACACCTGTAATAATGTTCATAGATGAGGTAGATGCTATTGCTCAGGACAGAACTAACGGTGCCAATGATAGCCCTGAAAATAATAAACTTGTTACTGAATTATTGCAGGTATTAGATCAAGCAAGAGAAGACAATATTATAGTTATTGCCGCTACTAACAAAATTATGCTTCTTGATGATGCAGTAAGAAGTCGTCTCGAAAAAATAGAGATCCCTCTTCCTGATGTGAAAACCAGACAAGGAGTATTGGCTATGAATTTGTCCGCAGGTTCTAAGGGTAAAGCGTTAGCTCAGGATAAAGAAGCTTTAAAACAATTAGCTAATCTTACAAAAGGCTTTTCAAACCGTGATTTGTCAATGATTATTGATAGTGCTTTTTCAATAGCGAAAAAAGATGGAAGACGTGATGTGCGCAAGGAAGATGTTATTCGAGCAATAGATAAAAGCAATATTATTCCTGTAGACGAACGTTATTATCGTAATGAAAAACCTAGAAGTGTTGGTTTTAGAAAATAATTTACTTTGATTGAGCGGTGCGGAAAGTTATTGCTGTCTGCAATTACGCTTTTATTTCACTATTAATTACATATGTAACATTTTGTTAAATAAATTCCCGCAAAATAGCAAAAAGTTCAAAAAATGTGTTTTATTTCATGTAAAGGTGTAGTAAATGTGAAAGGATTTTGATATGGTGATGTGTGTTCAACCCGTAGGGATGTGTAATGTATCAGCTCCCGCAAAAATGGTTTCATTTAAAGCGAATGAAACAAAAGACGAGATGCTTATGAATGAAGCTCCTATGCAAGCTCCAAAAAAGGAACGCCATTGGTTTAAAGCTTTGGCCTCTTTAATGTGTCCGGGACTTGGTCAAATATTTGACGGAAGATTCGGCGCAGGGATTAAACAAATGTTAGGTCTTGCATGTTTGGGCTTGGCAGGTCGTGTATTAGCTGTATACGGAATTGCTGCGAAAAATAAATATGGTAGAATGGCATCTATGGTTGCTTCTGTAGCTTCAGGATTAGGAGCTTTGGGTTTGTATATCTACTCTGTTAAAGATGCATTCCGCGGAGGCAAGAAAGCAGCATAAAAAAAATATTAAAATTAAAAAAGGTTCGGGATATAACCGAACCTTTTTTATTATTCTCCTAATAAAATATTATCTATGAGTCTTACTCCTGCAACTTTGCACGCTATAAAAACTCGTGTATTAGCATCTGCAATTTGTTTTTCTTCCAAATTGTCCGCATCATGAAATTCTAAGTATTCTAAATCATGATGACTATTTAAAAATTGAAAAGCGGTTTCTTTCAGAGCCTCAACATTTGTAATTCCTTTTTTGTAACAAGTTTTTATATTATTTAGTATTTTACTCAGAACAAGAGCCTCTTTTTTATCTTCTTCCGACAGATATTTATTGCGAGAACTCATTGCAAGTCCTGATTCTTCTCTGACAATAGGACAAGGTACAATCTCAACAGGAATATTCAAATCTTGAACCATTTTCTTTATTATAATTAGCTGCTGAGCGTCTTTTTGACCAAAGAAAGCATAATCAGGCTGAACAATGTTGAATAACTTGTTTACGACTGTACAAACTCCGTCAAAGTGTCCGACTCTTGATTTTCCGCATAATGTGTTTACGTAGAAAAACGGCGGGATAACGTATGTCAGAGTATCATTTGTGCGCATTTGCCCATCTCCGTACATTTCATTAGGTGTCGGTGCAAATACTATTGAAACTCCGTTATCATTACATAATTTTGTATCCGCCTCCAAAGTTCTCGGGTACTTATCCAGATCCTCTCCGGGACAAAATTGTATAGGGTTTACAAAAACTGATACAACAACCCTGTCACATTTTTCAACGGCTTTTTTTATCAAGCTCAAATGACCGGCATGTAAAGCCCCCATTGTAGGAACCAAACCAACGGTCAATCCTTGTCTTTTCCATTCTTTAACTTGTTCTCTTACTTCACTTATTTTGTGTAATAACATTGTATAATTCCTCTCTTTCGGCTAAAAAATTATACAACAAAAATTGTTAATAATAAATTTATTCCTTTGAGTGCTTTAGCATTGCTTCAAATAATTCCCTCATTTCATTATCCATTTCGAATTCTTGTTTAGGTGCAGGTTTAATGTCCCTAAAGCCCAGTATTTCTGCGTCAACTTCATATATAGGTTCTCCGTTGCGAGGATTTGTTGTTTTAGTCAGTTTGCCAAATTTCAAAATAGAATTTTTAATAATATTCAGTTCGTCCTCATTGCCGTAAACATCTCCGTCACCCGGAGTAAGTCTTTCCATGTAAACGGCAGGAGTATCTTTAGGAACATTCAGTTTGATAATAAAACGATTTTCATCCTTTTTCCCTGCAAATCTGTATGCGACATTTTTATCAAATGTCGATTCCATGTAAATCGGCATTGTCACAATTTTTCCTTCTTTGTAATATTTTTCAAAGAATTTTTCCGGTGTGATGTTACCTATTCCAAAATCACTTGCCTGCATCGCTCTGTATACGGTTGTTCTTTGTGGTAGTCTTATACTTTTCATTATTTCTGAAAGGTTGCAAAAATCTTCTGTTGAATATCCGTTTAGTTTTGATGATTGCCCTTTTATGGAATTCAGCAGATAAAAATAGTTATCATAATTTGATTTGAAATGATCCAGAGTAAGAAATGACTCGGGGTTTTCTTCAATATATGCATCTCTAATCTTTATAAGTTTATCTTTTAGTGCATCTAAAGATAATTCAAAGTTGTCTTGCAGCTTGTTTTCTTCTGCAGTTTTTGAAACTCTTTTTGCAAGCTGTTTGAGTTTACAAGAATTATTCAGACATTGTATAAATTTTATCGGTTCCATATATTTTCCCTTATTTTTATAAAAATTTGTAATAAAAAAAGATTGCCTATTCTTTAAGAAATATTAATTCTATTTTTTCTCTTGTTGTGTAATATATTTTGGCTTTACTAATTTTTAAACTTAATATGTTTTCGGCTTGAATAAGGATAAATATGTTCAAAAAATATACAGCTATCTTTTTAATATTTTTAAGTTTAATATTTAACAATTCTTTTGTATTTGCTCTTGATACAAAATATCCGGATTACACTTACGAGTTTTTGGGTGCGGATAAGTGGGAGAATTTTAATCGTAAAGTATTTAATTTCAATTTAAAATTGAATAAATATGCCATAAGACCGGTACATATTTTGTGGTCTTCAATAATGCCAAAGTACGGTCAGGACAGAATAAACGGTATTACGAATAATATTGAATACCCGATAAGACTTATCAGCAGTTTGATACAAAAGGATTTTAAAACTTCAAAAAATGAAAGTATTCGTTTTTTCACCAATACAATTTTAGGACTTGGAGGGATGTTTGATCCTGCCAAGCATATATTTAAAATTGAA
>JAFUUT010000169.1 GCA_017477685.1 bacterium
CTTAAAACTTTTATTATATTTCACACATCTACATTCTATTATTTAATTAATACGAGGGCTAATCATCTACCTGAACAAATTTATCTTTATATTTTATATAGTTTTGACCACTCAGATAATCGTGCATAATCACCTGACCACTCGGAGTTTTTTCTTCGTAGCGTCTACTATTTATCAAATCGTATTTAACTTTGGTTCCATCAAGTTTATTAGTCATTGAAATATTGACAACTGAATCTTTTTTACCTTCAATTGAATCAAATACATATGTTGAATCACCAATATTTTTCAAAATTTCATTGCCCATCTCTTGTCTTCTCTTATCATAAATTGTATTATCGTGTTTATCTATATACATAACTGTTGGTATACCTAAAGCAATTAAGAATGCACTTGCCATAGCTATAAAAAATTCTTTTCTATAATTATCTCGATCCTTTCTTAAGCTGACATTCTCACTTCTTAAGGTGTCATTCTCCCTTTTTAACTTGTTAATATCTTCTTCTGGACCCTTAAAAGATATTTTGTTTTGAGTAATTGGGAGATTGTTATAACCATTGTTATATATTGCAAAGTTCATTAAAAAATCCTTTCTATACCTCACGTGCAATTATTACTATTACATGCCTATAAGACATGAAAAGAAAAAATTTTGCCAATAATAATTAAAATATTTACAAAAATTTACATCTGTACTGTTTGAAAGATTAATAATCTACTTACTCGTAAGATCCCCGTTACCCCAAGGATAATCTTTTGTTATTTTCCAATCATCTTTTTGCAGCAAGGCTGCACAATATCCGCCTCTATAGTATTGCCATGTATTATCACGGACACACATACGGGTCCCCGAACTTACACATCCTTTAACCTTACCCAAAATTTGCTCTCTTGAGCATTTATATCCCGCCGGCATAACTGCCTGCTTTTGAGGTTCAATCCAAAACGTAAATCCATCTATACCCATAATATTTGGGCCTTGTCTTCCATTAATATCAACCACAATAGTTTTATAACCGTCATTTGCATTTGATACGACAAAAAGAATACTTTTACTCGGTATCTCGTATATCGGACGATTATTCATATTCCAAGACCAATCAAGATAACGATTGGAAGACGGTGTGCCTTGAGAAGATAATGTTCTCATCGGATAATTTGATAATCCTTTTCTATCGTTTACTTTTATTGCTCCGGCAATATAAGATACAATATATGTTTGGGTATATTTATTCAAATCGCTGTCATCCCAGGCCGCAGGGTCGCCATTTTCCGCCATAGAGCGTCTGAATGCGGAAGAAAACAATTCATATGCAACCTGCAAACGTGCAACCGTTTCTTTTTTTCTGTAATTTGTCACAAGCCCCGGTATAAGCATAGAAGCAACTATTCCTATTATACCAATTACAATTATTACTTCAGCCAATGTGAAAGCTGTTTTATCTGTTTTTATTCCCAACATAACCATTATTAACTATTGCTTCTTGGGCAATACCCTTCCGCGGCCTTCAAGACGCTTTTGACGGTAACCGTATAACGCATAAATTAGAAAACCAACCAGCAGCCATATCATAAAATAATTTGAGGATGTTTTCAGCGTTTTCATTGAATAACATATCAATACAGAACAAATAGCAATTCCTGCTATCGGCGCCCAAGGGCAGAACGGAACTTTAAATGGTCTTGCTCTGCTCGGTTCTTTTTTTCTCAAAATTAACACCGCAATACATATAATTACAAATGATGTAAAAGTTCCATAGATACAAAGATCTGCAGATATTTTTAAATTCATAAACAATCCACAAACAATAACGACTAATCCAGAAATCCAGGTCATAACATGCGGAGTTCTAAATTTTTTATGAATAACCCTCCAAGAACGAGGCAAAAATCTGTCACGACTTATTGCGTACAAAATTCTTGTTGTCCCAAGTTGATAAACCAATAAAACCGTTGTCAAGGCACATAGTGCACCCGCTGATATAAGATACGAAAACCAATTAAGCCAATCTTTGCCTATGAATTTTATTGCGTGTGCTAAAGGAGCTTGGTTATCAATTTGATTTATAGGAACTATCCCTGTTAATACCAATGCAACTAATATATATAAAATTGTACAGATAATAAGCGTACTTATTATAGCAATCGGTAAATCTTTTTGAGGGTTTTCAGTCTCTTCTGCCGCTGTTGATATTGCATCAAATCCGATATAAGCAAAAAAGATAGTAAAAGCACCCATTAATATTCCTTGTATAGGCTCTACTGCCGGTATAAACGGATGCCAATTTTCAGGTTGAACAAAAATTGCACCTATGATTATAAAAGATATAATCATAAATAAATTAACACCGACCATTATACTTGCGACAGTTGTAGACTCTTTTACCCCTCTTACGAGCAAAATAGTGAGCACCAAAACTATAACTATCGCCGGTAAATTGACCGCAAATGGTATATGGCCAAATAAATAAGGAATCTTATCATGAATGTCCCAGCCATACTTATCGCACATTTCTAATATTGCCCTGTAGTCATATTTCAACCATAGCGGAAAATTTACAATAAAAGCAGGCAATGGAAATACATCATTAATGTTTTTCAAAAAATTAATAAA
>JAFUUT010000002.1 GCA_017477685.1 bacterium
CGGTTTATTGGGATTTCCGAATGCAGGAAAATCAACTTTCATAAGCAGAGTATCGTCAGCCAAACCAAAAATTGCAGATTATCCGTTCACTACACTTATACCAAATCTTGGGGTAGTGAGAAAACCAAATGGGGACGGTTTTGTAATCGCGGATATTCCGGGGCTTATTGAAGGAGCCTCAGAGGGTGTAGGTTTGGGACATGATTTTTTGCGCCATGTTGAAAGATGTCGATTTTTACTTCACATTGTGGACGGAACAGAAGAAAATCCGCTTCAAAACTACAAAATTATAAATAATGAACTCGCAAAATATTCTTCAAAACTCGCACAGCTTCACCAAATAACAGCGATTAACAAGATTGACGCAATAGAAGATGACAGACTTGAAGAAATTAAGCAAGAATTTAAGAATGAAGGAATAAATGTATATTGTATTTCAGCGGTTGCAGGAACCGGAATAGAAGAATTGAAAAACGAATTATCCTCAAAAGTTGATACTATTCCAAAACCTGTTTCAGATATTGTTGTAGAAGAAGATTTAGCTGCAACTGACAATGACGATAGTTACTGGGAAGTTCGCAAATTAGATAAAAATACATATCTCGTTGACGGCGGAAAGATTATAAGAGTTTCGCAAGTTATTAACACAAGAAACACCGAACAAGTCATAAGACTTCAAAATACAATGCGTGCAATGGGAATTATTGATGAATTAAAGCGCATAGGTATTCAAAATGGAGACACTGTTATTATCGGTAAGTTAGAACTCGAATACTGGGATGATGAAATGTATAAACAAGAGTTTTAACCTAATTTATTCAACTTCTTTAAAAGCATTTTTCAGTGCTTCAGATATATCTCTTCCTGCCGGATAAGCATCTCCACCTTCGAGAAAATTCGTGTAGTATTGAGTATAATTAATTTCCGGATCAACAGTAGTCTTAATTGCTTGAATACATTTTTGAGCGTATTCATATTGGGTTTCAGGTATTAGATCTTTTGAAAATTCCTTTAAACCGAATTTATTTCTAACAACATCCAATATATTTTCTTTGACAGGTTGCATATTACTATAAAATTCCTCAAAATTTTTGTATTTCCCATACATAGGTTTTAAAATATCAGATAATTCTGATGTACCGTTAAGCACAGAATTATAATCATGTTCCATTACAGCTTTTACTGCAGCTTCCGCGTCATAATTGAACGCACAATAACATTGTTTTGCATGCTTTAATTCGTGATGAATATATTCAAGCATCTTATCTCTGCTATGAGCGAGATTTATTTCAATATAATCCCGTGAATCATAGTGTTTTCCCCCAATTTTGGACGAATCATTTATAAATTTGCAATGTAAACTTCCTTTTTCAAACCCATAATTCTTTTTAGCTTCATTAAATAATGCTTGAATATACTCCTGCTTATCAGGAATTTGTTCTATTTCTTTATATCTTTTTATCATTTGAGTGGTTTCTTCCAATGAGATATTATCACGCATAAAAACATTTCTAAAAACTTTTTGAGCTCTTTGAACAGCCGATTGAGCTGTTTTACCCCTTGAAAATAATAACCCGCCGATAACTCCCAAAGCCAACAACCCAACGCCGGCTAATGTATTTGTTTTTTGAGGCTCTATCCCTGTTGAACTTAATTTTGCAGTTGTTCTTTGCGGAATATGTTTTTGTTGATATGACGTTGTAATTCTACTTCCAATTTTAATATCCATAAAATATTTTCCTAAATTTCCCTATATTTATATAAAGTATTTTTGTATCCAAAAATTGCTTTATAGACTTAAATTATTTAATATGTTATAATCCAATGAAAGAGGAGGAGGAAAAATGGCAAGACTTATAAGACCGACTTGGGCAATAAGATGTGTTCAGTCCGGCTGCAAATGTTTATTTGAAGTAGCACAAACGGAAGATGGC
>JAFUUT010000170.1 GCA_017477685.1 bacterium
ATGGTAAAAAATTTTTCATTTGTGTTTTAGTATATCTATATGGATGGTAGTGGAAAAAACCAAAAGATATTAAATATATTTAGCCAAAATCAAGATTCTGCAAAAACAGAATCAAATCCTTTTGGCTCAACATCTATAAATAAAGATTTTATAGTCAATACGCAGCCTCCTAAACAAACAAAAAGATTAAACGGCTACGATTCAACAATATTAAATAAAGCAAATTTTGATAATACGGAGAGTCGAGATTTAAGTTTGGATTATCGTATAAAAGAAAAAGAACAAATACTAAAAGATTTGGATGAAAGGATAAAACAGGCAGAAAATTATGGTACTCAAAATGAATCTTTAGGGCTGAGAGCAAAACAGCAGCGAATTTTGCAAGAGCTTTCCTCTCTGCAAAAGGAGCAAGTTTACGGTACTGTGTATATCGGTAAAAACGAAAAATTTTCACATAGTGCTTTTAAAAGAAAGATGCCTGTGTTATACAAGATACAAGAATTTATTTCCCGTTATATTTTGGCAAAGATTTCCAAGAAAATAAATTCAATAGTTACATTAAATGATTCTTTGGAACAATTATCAGATATAAGCAGAAGTGTCGATGAATTAATTGATTTAAATGTTCCTTACGGTGAAAAGATACAAAATTACGAAAAACTAACAGAATATTTAAGTCGTGCTAATTCTATCCATTCAAAAATAGCAAAGTCTTTAAGAAAATAATTATTCAATAGTATAAACTTTTTTATAGTATAAGTAAAAACCAAAAACAGCCAATATCAAATCAGGCAGCCATGCAGCGATAAATGGCGAAATAGAGCCTGCATTTCCGAAAGATATTGACAATGCTCTTAAAACATAAAAAGCAAAAATTATCAAAATACTGAACAAAAACCCCCTGTTATATCTGACTCTTGGCGGAGTAATAGCAAGCGGAACACCAACAAGTACAAACACAATAGTAGCAAGCGGCAAGGCTAATTTGTCAAAAAGCTGCACAGTAAACGCACGTTTGTCTTCGGGGGATAAATCCGCTTTGCTGACGTATTTTGCCAGTGCAACAAAATTCATTTCATTAGCAAGGTTTTTGTTTAATTCTCTGGATAAATCAAGTCCGTATTTAACGGTTGAATTGTCGAACAATGTTGTATTCAGAACCTGTCCATCCGTATCAATTGTATAAATAGCACCCTTTTGGAACAACCAGCCTTCAGGAGATGTTTTGCCTTCTCTTGCTTGCAAAACTTGAATAGTTCCCGGTTTTGCATTATCTAATACTGTTACGTTATAGAGTGTTTTTTTAGAACATTTACCGACATAAAACAGTCTTTTCAAATACCAATTGTCGCCCAGTTCTTTAAATACAAAATTTTCTTTTCCTTCAGGAATGTTTTTTTGCCCGAGAGCCCACAGAGCCAAATCTTTTGACTGTTTTGACATAACCGGTGCAACGCTTTCATTAATGACAAAAGTTGCTAAAGACATAATAAAAGCAAATATAAAAATAGGTTTAGCAATTCTGTTTAACCCGATTCCGCATGAGCGCATAACAGTTATTTCTGATGCTAAGCTTAATTTGTTCAAAACCATAACCGTAGATAACAAAACGCCCATAGGAATTGATAATACAACAACAGAAGGCAGATTTAATAAAATCATTATCAAAGCAACCTTAAACGGTATCCCAAACTGAGTAATTTGCTTGATGAGAGTGATAAAAGTATCGGATGCAAAAATAATTGTTGAAAAAACAAATACACCCATCAAAAACATCATTATGATTTGTTTTAGCAGATATTTATCCAGTATCTTTAAGGAACTGTATTTTTTAACACAAACATCAACAAAATTTTTTAATCTCTCAGCCATAAAACGATTTTAATCTAAAAAAAAGTTTGGTGCAAATAATTAAATGTTTGTTGCTTTTTAGTTTTATGAAAGCTACAATAAAAAATAATATAGGGATAATAATATGGAAAAATTAAATTTTTTAACGGCAGGAATGCCGTTATCAACACCAAAAAATATGGGTTATAACGGTGCATTTCAGATTTTAAAAGACATGGGTCTTGACGGATTGGAAGTTGAGTTTGTTCACGGTGTAAGAATGAGTGAGGAAACAAGACAATTTTTGAAACAAAAATCTAAAGAAGAAAATTTTGTATTAACTTCTCATGGGCCGTTTTATATAAATTTAAATTCAAAAGAAGAGGATAAAGTTGAAGCCAGTGTTCAAAGAATAATAGAAACAGCTCAAGCGGCGCATGATTTTGGCGGCTACAGTATAACTTATCATGCCGCATTTTATATGGGCGGCGATAAAGAAACCGTTTATCAGCAGGTGAAAAACCAAACTCAAAAGATAATAGAAGAACTTGAAAAAAATAATATAAAAGTTTGGATAAGACCGGAAACAACAGGCAAATCTACTCAATGGGGAGATTATGAAGAAATAATCAGATTATCAAAAGAATTTAATCAGGTTTTGCCTTGCATAGATTTTTCTCATATTCATGCAAGAACCGGCGGAGAATACAATACATATGATGAGTTTTGTCATATATTAGAAAGAATAGGTACAGAGCTTGGCGACAAAGCACTAAAAAATTTCCATGCTCATCTGGCAGGAATAGAATATACCGCAAAAGGTGAAAAACGTCATCTTATCTTTGAGCAGGCTGATATGAATTATAAAGATTTACTCAAAGCAATGAAAGATTTTGATGTTTGCGGGGCTTTGGTTTGTGAAAGTCCTAATATTGAAACAGACACAAAAATTTTAAAAGATTATTATATGAGTCTGTAAATTAAAAAACCCTGCAAGTATTTGCAGGGTTTTTACAAATCTAAAAATTAAATTATATCAATTTAACAGTAACAGATTTAGGTTTTTGAGTATAAGAGATTTTGTCTTCTCTTGATAACCAGCCCAAACCCATATATGTGAAATTGTCTTCCAAATCCATATCTTTTCTTAATTTGTTAATAGTAACTTCACCTTTATCTGATAGGTAATTGTAAATTTTGCCTGCAGATTCAATAATTTGTTGTTGCATTTCTTTAGTTTCTTTTTTGCTAGATGTAAACATGTTTAAAAACCTCCTTTAATCATTACAAACAATACTACTACTATTTTTGAAAATAGTCAATGGAAAAAATAAAAAATTTATAATATTTTTTTTGAAAAAATAAATAGTGTAAAGCCTTATAACAAAACAAATTTGAGGAATATTTAAATCAAAAAATATCTCAAAATTTTAAAAATTTTAATATCTGTTTAAAATAATTTTTTCAGGTTTTTTTAATAATTGTTTTCTTAACAAAATTGCAGTGTTTTTTGCTTCAAATTTATTGACGTAACTGGTAGAGAATACTTTTTTTTGCAGATTATTTTCATCTTCAAGGACGACATAATAAGTATAATAACCGTATGACATACGATTTCCTTTAATTTTTCGGCGGATATATGTAATATTTTTCACATCAGAATATTTAGAAATTTTATGTTTGGTTTTAATATTAAATAAATTTGTTTTTTCTGCATAGCACAAATTTTGTTTTTTTGAACAAATAAAAGTTTCTTGTTTATATCCGGTGCAAACAATTGCAATAATTATGCCAATAATTAATATTATAATACCCAGTTTTATAAATACAGAATTGTTTTTCTCAAATTGTTCATACGATTCGTCATTATACATTTTGGTTTCCTCGAGTTTATTGTATAATAAAACTTATGAAAACCAAAATAGTAATTTTCGATCTTGACGGGACATTGTTGAATACTCTTGAAGATTTGACACTTAGTACGAATTTTGCGCTTGAACAATTTGGGTATTCACCAAAAACAGTGGAAGAAGTCAAAAGTTTTGTAGGCAATGGTGTTGGCAAACTTATAGAACGTGCAATTCCTAAAGGAAACAAAAATCCGAATTATGAAACTTGTTTATATCTGTTTAAAAATCATTATGCTCAAAACATGTATAACAAAACAAAACCATATGATGGTATAATAGAGCTTCTTGCATATTTAAAACTAAAAAATATAAAAACAGCAGTTGTTTCTAACAAATTTGATTTGGCGGTAAAGAATTTGTGTAAGAAATATTTTTCTA
Organism: bacterium; assembly: GCA_017477685.1. Classification (GTDB taxonomy): domain Bacteria; phylum Cyanobacteriota; class Vampirovibrionia; order Gastranaerophilales; family Gastranaerophilaceae; genus Zag111. Next base: position 4,119 of record JAFUUT010000170.1, read on the forward strand.
AATTAATAGATTACGCGGCAGGCGAAAACGAAAAAGAAGGTATAAGAAAAAAACCGGCTCCTGATATGGTAGAAAAGGTTTTAAAAAATTTCAAACTAACCACAGAAGATGCGTTATATGTCGGGGATTCAGAAGTTGATATTCAAACAGCAAACAATTCTTTTATCCAATGTGTTAGTGTGACATGGGGTTTTAAGGATAAAGATTTTCTTCAAAAAAATGGTGCGGAAATAATAATAAATACTCCGGATGACCTAATAAATTACCTATAAATTGATTATTTTTCCATAATTTTTTATAATAAATATACAAAAAGGAATGTAAAAATGATTATTATAATGGAAAAAAATGCAACTGCTGAAAATATTCAAGCAGTTATAAATATATTGAATGAACATGGATTTCGTGCAATTTTGCATGAAGGAGATGTTCACACTGTTATTGATGCATTAGGCGATAAAACTACACTTTCTCAAAGCAGATTAGAGGCAATGGACGGGGTTAATCAGGTCAAGCTGATAAGACAACCTTACAGAATGGCTTCGCGTGACAGAAAAGAAGAAGATACGGTAATTGAGTTTTCAAATGGTGTAAAAATCGGCGGAGCGAACAGACCTGTCTTTATGATTGGTCCGTGTTCTGTTGAAGATGATTATGACGGACTTTTACAAGTCGCACAAGCTGCAAAAGAAATGGGGTGCCAATTTTTAAGAGGCGGAGCTTTTAAACCAAGAACCTCTCCTTACGATTTTGACGGATTAGGCGAACAAGCTCTGAAATATTTGGCGCAAGCCAGAGAAGCAACAGGTTTACTTGTAGTTACCGAATTGATGGATGTTGTTGATTTGGATTTGGTTTGTAATTATGCGGATGTAATCCAAATCGGTGCAAGAAATATGCAGAATTTTCGCCTGTTAAAAGCTGTCGGGAAATGCAAAAAACCTGTTATACTAAAACGCGGTCCGGCTGCGACAATTCAAGAGTTTTTACTTGCAGCTGAACACATAATGTATAACGGAAATGAACAAGTAATTTTATGCGAACGCGGAGTAAAAAGTTTTGACAGTGCATTTACGCGTAATCTTCTTGATATTTCGGCTGTTCCTGTTATTAAAAAACATTCACACTTGCCGATAATAGTTGATCCAAGCCATGGTACAGGACAGAGATATTTGATAGAACCAATGGCGAAAGCAGGTATAATTGTCGGGGCTGACGGTATAATGGTGGAAGTTCACCACAATCCTGCAAAAGCATTGAGTGACGGAAAACAAAGTTTGTCTATCCCTCAATTTAAAGAAGTTTTTGCAAAATTAAATAATTTGATTGATACCCTGCCCTTAGAAAAAGGAAAAACAAACAGTTTTACAGAATAATGTTAACAAATGTAAATACCTCTAAAACCCAATGTTTGTACGTTTTTTGCCATACATAAAATTTTCCGCGTAGATATTACTGTCAAAAAATTCTTTCTTAAATACTTTATAAAAATATAAGGTAGAAAAGAAAGGAAAATATTTATGTCCGGGATTAATGGTGTAAGTTTCAATACAGCGATGTCAAATACAAATTCGTTGAAAAAGGGCAATGCAGCAAATTATGCAGCAAGTTTTCAAGGGAATACCGAAAACACAGAAGAACCTAAAAAGAAAAAAAGTCACAAATTATTAAAAGCATTGGTTCTTGCAGGTGTTGCAGTTGCCGGTTATTTTTTATTTAAAAAACATGGCGCAGCAATCAAAGATAAATTGAAAAATTTATTCGACAGCTTAAAAAATAAAACAAAAGAAGTCTCCCAAACGGCAGATTCTGTTGTAAAACCGGAGGGTAAACCAACAATCACTTTCACAGAGGCAGATGTAAAAGTTCCGTCAGAACCGAAGAAAAATCCTGACCCTATCACTTCCACAGAGGTAGATGTAAAAGTTCCGACAGAACCAAAGAAAAAGCCTGACCCAATCACTTTTGCAGAGGCAGATGCAAAGGTTCCAACAGAACCAAAGAAAAATCCGGCCCCAATCACTTCCACAGAGGCAGATGCAAAAGTTCCGACAGAGCCAAAGAAAAATCCAGACCCAATCACTTTTGCAGAGGCAGATGCAAAGGTTCCGGCAAAACCGAAGAAAAAGTCAAAGCAATTGCCGGAAGACGCTGTTCCTCCAAGACGTAGGGTAATTTCTGATAGTGCTGATCTAAAACCGGGTCAAAAAACAAAAGGTAGAGGTGTTAACTATATCCATAAGGAAAGACGTAATAAAAAAGCCATTATTCAAGGAACTTTAGAAAAAGAACAAGTATAACAATACAATATAAAATTAGAAAGGATTAAAAATGATTTCAGCATTAGGAAAAGTAGGTACATATTTTACAAGAGGTGCAAAAGCAGTAAAACCATATATAAAAACTGTTAGCACAGTAATAAAATCACTGCCTAAAGATATGGTTACATTATCAACAAGTGCTAAAAAAGTTGCAAAAGCTCCAAAAAATATATTAAAAGCTTTGTGGAAAGTTTGCAGACCTGTATTAAAATGGACAATTGCCGCAGGCATATTAGCATACAGAGCAGGCAAAGGAGTTGTTAAAGCTGCAGGAAAAGTTTTGAATAAACTGGTCTCTGTAATAAAAAAATAAACTAAAAATTTTAAAACATCTTTTGGCGATTTGATTTAATTTCTTTTATTTGTTCAAAATAATCGGAAGTGGTCAAATCGCCAATTGATTTGTATAGTTTTAATATTGCATTTTGGATATTTTCAGCATTCATTGTAATCATATCATTTGCCATTTCTTCATTAGACATAGCAAGTCTTGTCATATCTCTAAACCCTGAGGATGCAATATCCATAGCGAGATTGTTATCTTGAGCGGTTTTAAAAATAGCTTGAGAAATCAGCATTGGCATATGCGAAATTAGTGCAACAGCCTCATCATGTTTTTCAGGAGTTGTAATAACAGGAGTTGCCCCAAGTTGTTTAATGATTTCTATCAGCCTGTCGTCTTGTCCGAATACAGGAGTAATAATCCATTTTGCCCCTTTAAACATCCCGTCAAAAGAATTTTCAAATCCTTTCTTTTCAGTTCCTGCCATAGGATGAGAGGGAATAAACTTGTAAGGTCTTTGTTTTTGACAGACAAATTGTTTGAGGGAACAAACATCAGTTACTATTGTTTGCGGCGGCAGTATATTTTCAAGTTCATCAAGAATAGCTAAAGTTTTATTCATCGCAGAACATACAAAAACAATTTCACAATCTTTCAAAATAGAATAATCTTTATAAATACCCTCTCCTGTTTGTGATTTGGAAACCCCGACTACATCGTAATTAAGTTTTTTCAAATCTTTAAAAATACTTCCGCCGATTAAACCTAAGCCAATAATACCAATTTTCATAATTTCTCCTGAATTTATATGCAATTATATCATATTTGTATTTTATTATTAAAAACTATGTAATTTTTAATATTTGGTTTATTATTGAATTAAAAAAAGGGGAAGCTATGGAATTAACAGAAATATGCAGACAATTTGCGCTTGTAATTGCAGCATCATATTTAATCGGTTCTATTCCGACGGGATATATAATTGTTAAATTATTTACAGGTCAGGATATAAGAAAAATCGGTTCCGGTTCTACGGGTGCGACAAATGTAAAACGTGTAATGGGCAGAAATTGGTTTTTTATAGTAATGATATTGGATGCGTTAAAGGGTGCAATTCCGGTAATACTTACAACACTATTTGCAACTGCATTAAAACAATATGGTGTTTTACCGGTTGTTGCGGCTGTTTGTGTATTGTTAGGTCATAGCAAATCTGTATTTTTAAATTTCACCGGCGGAAAATCAGTAGCATCAGGTGTTGGGACATTACTTGCCCTAAATTGGCAAACAGGTCTTGTCATAGCTGCTGTTTGGGCTTTTGTTACTTGGACTTGGCGTTATGTTTCTTTGGGTTCGATTATAGCTTTAGCTTTGGCACCTGTTATCATGTGGATTATGAATGCTCCTGTTGCTTATATAATTTATGCTTTGATAGCGGCAATTTATGTGATTTATCTTCATAGAGAAAATATCCAAAGACTCAAAAACGGTACAGAAAATAAAGTAAGATAATTTTATGAATATTACCGGCGGAATATATAACAGGCAAAAAATAACAGCTCCGGACGAAAATATAACCCGTCCGACCTTGTCAAAAGTTCGTATGGGTGTTTTCAATACCCTAAATTCCCTTATTGATTTTCAGAATAAAAGTTTTCTTGATATGTATGCAGGTTCGGGCATAATGGGTTTAGAAGCTTTGTCACGAGGTTTTAGCAAGGTTGTTTCTATTGAGAAAAATAAAAAAGTTTATAATGTTATAAAAAATAATTTTTCTAAATATGAAAATGAAAATGACATAAAATTGTTTTTAGGAGACAGTTTGAATGTTTGTAAAAAGCTGAACGATAAATTCGATGTAGTTTATATTGATCCTCCATATTTGTCGGGTATTTATGAACAAAGTATAGAAGTGGTAAAGAATTTATGCTGCGGGATAATTATTTTGGAACACGTTACAAAGATTGATATTCCTGATGGTTTTGATGTAATAAAACAAAAGCAATATGGCGAGAAGCTGATAACTTTTTTGAAAATAAAATAAAAATTTTTCTTAACAATCCTTAATAACAAATAAAAATTTTCTAAAGAAAACCTTTCTCTTTGCCGATAAATCTCATGAGAAAGGATATTTAGTCAATGGGTTTATCGTCAAGTCAGGCAAGATTATTATCCATAACAGCACGTTTAACTGACAATGAATACAAGAGTCAGAGGATTACTAATGCTAAAATGCAGTTGTCTAACTTGGGTATTAATGCACAGAAGAATTATTCTGATTCCCTTCAGGCTCAAAAACTGGAGTATACAAACTTCAATAGTGCATCTGCATTGACTCGTGAGGATTTAACCCCTGCTATTGTGTATGAATATCAACCGTACAAAAATCAATATTCTTTAATTAATACTGCAAACCAAATTCTTGTTTCACGTACCGATGCAATCAATTTTGAAGAAACAAACAATCTGGCAGAATTTTTAGACAGATACGGTTTGTTAGAAAGTGTTAATTATCAAGTAACAGAATTAAATCCGGAATATACAGCATATTTAAATGATCTTGCAATTTGGCAAACACAAGAACCTGATAAAAATAATCCGATATATTGGGATATAACTCAAGGTACAGAAGACACAGGATTGTATGATATATTTAAAAATGCTTCAGCAAGTTGTTTTAATAATGCTGTAAATGGTGCAAGTAGCTGTTATTTACATGTACTTGCACATATGTTGGATTTGTCAGTAGATATGATAGGTACTCCAGTTCCCGGTTCATATCCGAAAACATATACTACTTCTACCGGTGAAGAATTTTTTGTTTATGAATCAGAAATAACGGGTTCTGCAATACATTATGCAGGAGAATCATTTAACATGAAACCTGTTTCTGATGCAGTAACAAATGGTTACAACGGAACAACATTGTATGCGTATGATCGTGTGCCTGATGGGGCATCTGATAATCTTATTACAACTCTTCAAACAGAAGGTTATGATCCGGCTGATATTGAAGAAGTTATCAAATTGTTAGGACCTGATTATATACAAACTGGAAGTGCAACAGATGCACAGAAATTAATAAGTAACTATTATATTGATGATTCTGGAACAGTTCAATTAAAAACACTTAAACAAAAAATAATTGACTTATTTTATGTTGTAGACAATTATAATGATCTTGGTATAGACTATGAACATATATTAAAACCTATACTCTATTCATTTGAGGATGATTTAAAATATGTTTTAAGTACAACAAAAACATTCAAAGAAGATGAATTTAACAAAGATTACCAAGATTGGCTTGATGCAAAACCTCAACCGGTTGAACAATTTATTGAAGTAACAAAAACAGAAATTGAAGTAAATGACAAAGACAAATCGCAATGGTACACAAACCTTTGGTACAGAATGAACGGGTACGATGACCCTGCAAAAATTCAAACAAAAGAACGCACAAACGAACTTGATGAAGTTTCATATTACAATGCACTTGATTTTTATGCACATGATAAAAATACTTTCACTAAAAACTATGTAATTCTTGATTCAAAATTAGTCGGAAGTAAAGATTGGCTCTATGATGCATTAAAAGAAGGTATTATCAGAATGGAACGTATAAATTATGCTAATTCTTCCAAAACAAAAGAACTTAGCTGGGAATCAATAATTTATACAAATGCAACAGATATTGTAGAAACAGAAAATACAGAAAAAATTGCTCGTGCAGAAGTTGAATACGAAGCAGCTATGGAAACAATCAATACAAAAGATAAAAAATTCCAAATGGAATTGAAACAACTTGATGCTGAACACAATGCACTATTAACAGAATATGACTCTGTAAAAGCCGCAATGGATAACAATATTAGCCGTTCATATAAAACATTCCAAGGGTAGTAAAGAAACGTATGAAAAATTCGAACACCTGGTGACAAATTATTCTTACATAATGTCACTTTCTTTGTTCGGTCAAAGAAAGTGACCCAAAAGAAACCCTCCGACCTGAACTCTGCTTGCCCACGGCATTTTTGAGTGGGATGCTAGTTCGAAGCGACGAAGAATGAGTCGTCTGAGACTGTATGCCGTGCAGACGGCTGAGGGTAGAATTTCAAAACGAAGAATGAGTTTTAGAAATTCGGGTGAGGTTTCAAATCAAAAAGTATATTTCCCCTCGCCTACAGCATTTTTGAGTGGGATGCTAGTTCGAAGCGACGAAGAATGAGTCGTCTGAGACTGTATGCCGTGCAGACGGCTGAGGGTAGAATTTCAAAACGAAGAATGAGTTTTAGAAATTCGGGTGAGGGAATAGGAGTGAGGTATGCAAACCGTTTTTTAAATTCACCTGTGTTTTTGCAGTATGGCAAAATTATATGTACAAAAAGGGGTAATTTTATTTAGAAAGATGAAAAAATCCGCAAAAAAAAAGAACCTTAAAAAGGTTCTTTTTTATTCTTGTGCTGCTTTAACATTTGGACTTTCGTACTCAATACCCATTTCTTTTAATGTTTTGATAAAATTTTGGGCGCATAATCTTTGGGCTTCTGGCGGAACAATTCTCAAAATCTCCACTGTTTTTGAGATAACAGGGTCTTTATCGTACCATCTGTTATTTGCATTTACCGGTTTAACCATTGCATAAAATTTATCAATTGTTTCTTTAGAAACCTTTTCTTCAATTTTTTGTAAGAAAATTTCAGCCTGTGCTTTCAATTCAGTTTGGTAATTTCTAAGCAAGTCTATTACTTCTAATAACAACGGGTCGTGATCGTACCAGCGTTTATAAGTAGGACTCATTGTGTACACCCTCCGTTAGGTTTATTTGGGAATCTTCGACTCTTCTTTCTATCTTCCCTCCTAACAATCTTATCTTATTTTCGAAATTTTCGTATCCTCTATCTATATGATGTATCTTTTCTACAATAGATTCCCCGTCTGCCATTAAAGCAGCTACAACCAGTGAAGCTCCCGCTCTCAGGTCACTTGCCGTCAATGTAGTTCCGGAAAGCTTTTTAACCCCTTTAATAATGGCATGGTTTCTGTCTTGATGAATATCTGCTCCCATTCTGTTTAAATCAGGGACTTGCATAAACCTGTTTTCATAAAGGCTTTCTGTGATAATACCTACACCGTTTGCGGTTGATAATAAAGCCATCGCCATAGATTGCAAATCTGTAGGGAACCCCGGATAAGGCTGAGTAATGAAATTAATGGAATTCAATCTGTTTTTACAGCTGACTTCCATTGATGTCGGGTCTACAAGCTTGATATTTGCACCCATTTTTAACAGTTTATCTGTAAAGAATGTCAAATGAGCCGGATATACATTTCTGATAATACCTTTACCCTTTGTTGCAATAATAGCAGTCATATATGTTCCTGCCTCAATTCTGTCAGGGATTGTTGTATATTCAATGGAGTGAAGATGTTCAGGTTTAACGCCATTAATAATAATTTCTGACGTACCTGCACCGTTGACATCCGCCCCCATAGTATTCAAAAAGTTTGCTAAGTCGACAATTTCAGGTTCTTGAGCGGCATTTTGAATTCTTGTAGAACCTTCTGCAAGAACAGATGCCAGCATAATATTTTCGGTTGCACCGACAGACGGAATATCTAAATAAATATCCGAACCAATGAGTTTATTTGCTTTAGCAATTACATAACCGTTTTCAATTTTAATTTTAGCTCCAAGAGCTTCTAAACCTTTAATATGGAAATCAACTCTGCGTTCACCAATTGCACATCCGCCCGGCATTGCAACATTTGCTTCTTTGCATCTTGAAACTAAAGCCCCGAGAACAACAAAAGAAGCCCTCATTTTACTTACAAGCTCATATGTCGCAGTTACGCTGGTTAATTCTGTCGCATCAATAACAACGGATTTTTCTTATTTATTATAATCAATTTTAGCACCCAGTTGTGCAATAACTTTCAACATAATATCAACGTCAGTAAGTTCAGGTACGTTGTATATTTTTGTGGAACCCTTTACAAGCAGTGCAGCTGCCATAAGTTTTAAAACGGAATTCTTTGCTCCGCCGATAGAAACTTCTCCTTTAAGGGGTGTACCACCTTTTATATAAAATCTTTCTGCCAATTTTTTGCCTCCGAAAGAATGGTTTTCTATATCTTCACTATATATCATAATACAATTAGTTACGATTGATGTAAATAAATTACAATATGTAAAGATTATGAACAGATTTTTTAACATTTTGACAAAAAATATTTATTTTCAGATTTTATTTTGATATATTGTAACAAAACAAATTAAGTTGTTTAGAAAAGGAAAAATATGCTGGAATCTCTTTATAAAACAAAGGAAACAGTTAACAGTAATACTCACAAGATGTATGTTTCCGTTCCTATTAACCGTGTTGATGAAATTATTAATAGTTTAAAGCAAATATTTGAGCAAGAGCAGAGTTCTGAAGATTCGATTTTAATAAGTTATAAGCCTAGTGCAATATACAAATTGGCGGATTATATTTCAGGCAGAATATCTCGTTCTGCATCAATTGGGATTGCCGGAGAAACAGCAAGCGGTAAATCCACAATAACATTAGATATTATAGATACAATAAATTCTTTTGCAACAGAATTTGACTTGAATAATATAATTACCCGCGTAAATACAGATGATTACTATTATGACCGTTCTGATATGGTAAAAGCTGCGGGGAGTTTTGCTGAGTTTGCAAAGCATTATGATTTGGATGTTCCGGCAGCATTAGAACTTGAGTTGATGAGTAAACACATAAAAGAATTGTTATCAGGCAAATCTGTTTATTTGCCAAAATATGATATGTCAGGAACGGCAAAGAGATATGATGATTACACACTGGCAGAGCCTTCAAAAATAGTTATATCCGAAGGCTTATTCACATTGACAGAAAAAATCAAAGATGCATTTGATTTCAAGATATATGTAGATGTAAGACATCATGTACAAAAAGAAAGATTTTATATAAGAGCGGCAGAACGTGATTTGGGGGACAGTGCGGATACGATATATGAAAACGCATCACAAAAGGCAGAAGTATATATCAGACCGTGCAAAAAGGATGCGGATATAGTATTGTCGGGAGAGTCAGACAGAGCAAGATATAAGGAATTTTTGAACAAAATTATTTCTGTTGTGCAAAAGTACAATTTCAAAAATAGAGAAATAATTTAAATTGCGTGTGAAAAAAATTTGTGGTATATTAGCTTTGCAAAAATGAATATTTGCGGGCGTAGTTCAGTGGTAGAATGTCTCCTTCCCAAGGAAAAGATCGCGAGTTCGAGTCTCGTCGCCCGCTAATAAAATCGGATGGACGCTAGTTCATCTTTTTTTTTGCGACAGGGTGTTTTGTATCAGGGATTTTGACACAAAGTATCGCGACTTTGACATACAAGTCGGAAGTGTTTCTATAATTTTTGTATTTGTTGCAATTTTTCTAATCCGGATACAAAATAAATAGTTTGCTCAATATTTTCAGCATTAAGAGTGGTTTTCGTAGCTAAAAATTCCCTGAATTCTTGTTCAAATGTTTTTTCGTCTTTTTCTATATATGTTGGGTCAGAAAAAATATCAGCCAGAACAAATAATTCTTTATCAAATTTAAGTGCATTGCTAAGTTGTTTGATAGTCAATGCTTTGGGGAAATTTGCCATCTTCCCGTTTTCAAGTTTTGTAATAAGTGCCGCACTAACATTAGACATTTTTTCAACATCTCGTAGACTCAAATTTAGTGCCTGACGTCTGTTTTTTAACGCTATTCCGAATTTTATAAGTTGTTCTTGTTTATCCATTTTACCCTCTGTTAACACTTTACAATAATTAATGGTAAATGTCAATTACTGTTGACAAATATCAAGAATAATGGTAATATTATATTTATCAACATATATTTATAAATATACACAACTAAAGGAGCAATATAAATGGCAAATTTAAAAGAAAAAATTCTGCAATCATTGAAAAGTACAAAACAAGTCGAAACTACGCTGAATACAATTACAAAGTTACAAGAAAATTTATTGAAAAATTATTCTAATCCTGTTTTTAATAAGAGGGATAAGAATAAAATTTTAAAGGGTTATTCCAATTTGCAAGATGTTGGTAAATCATTGTATAGATACAATACATTACAAGAACATAATTATTTAAATGATGCGGAAGAAGAAAAAGGAAAGATTGAAAGCAAAGTATTAAAAGGTGGCATAAGCTATAATAAATATATTTGGCATTCAGAAAACGGAGAACACACCTGTGATGTTTGTGCAGGTTTGGACGGACAAGAATTTGATTATTATGATGAAGTACCCGAACGTCCGCACCCCAATTGCAGATGTTATGTTGAGATTGTTGAATATGAAGATGAAAATTCTTCTCCTGAACAAAGCGAGAATGAAGAACCTTGTGATTGTCTTGATGATTTACCAACACAATTTGCTAATTTAGTTGATGAAGCAAAAAGATTACAAAATAATATCAAAAATATGATTAAAGAGTTATTTAGTAAAATAAAAACAAGAGCAGGTAAATTATACGAAGATACTTGTCAAAAGATACTCGATGAGGCTGCTACATGGGACAATGCGGCAGGCGATTTTGCAAGGAATTATAATGATATGGTAAGTGCGGATACTATCAATGCGGATAAATATTTTCATTCAAAAGCAAATTGTCAAGCTACACAACGAGGTGGAGCAGGGGAAGTTTTAGCTGAAGCCATAAGTTTATTAAGAGAACTTGAGGAAGGTACACGAAAAGTTCTTTTTGAAGGGGCTGATTTAATTGAACAAATTGAAGATGCTAATCGTGATATGGAAGCTAATAAATACGGCCGCGAACAAGGAAAAATGAATCCGAACGAAGCTTGTGAAATTTTAATAGATATATTAAGACCAAATGGTTTGCCAGATAAATATTAATAATGTATTATACGAATATGAAAGTACTATTTGTAATTTTAACTCTTGTCATATCATTATTTTTGTTAAATGGATATTTTATTTCAAATACCAATTTGTCAAATATAGATTCTTGTCTTGATAAGGGTTATTGCTGGGATTATATCCGAAATCGATGCGAGGAAAAAGATCAAGGTTTTTGTGTAAAATCTGAGCAAGAATGTAAGGACAGACATGGTAAATGGTTATATGATAAAAAATATTGTTTATTATATTAAAATTAAAGAGTTATAGCTACTAACCACAATGCAAAATAAATATACCCAAAGAATAAAATTGTAATTAGGTTAAATAAAATTATCAACCAATCTTTTTTGTGTTTGTTTTTTGCCATTACTTTCATTATAAAAGTAGTGTAGGTCAGGCTTTTAGCCTGACAATTAATTTTCATTTACAATTTTGTAACGATACTATATAATACACGTATGGCAAATAAAAAAGATAAATGGATACAAATTGACAATTCTCGCGGTTATGGTTGTATAACAATTACCGGAGATACATATTTTGGAGAATGGTACACTGCAAAACGTGCAGTTGTAGGAAAAGAGGACGCATTGACAAAATACGGCTATGAGTATTCTTTTGAAAAAGTAGCTCCTCTTTTACCTGAAAAAGATTATAATATTGTGAATTTCGAGGCTGTTTTGACAAATGAAACAGAATCAATTTACAAAGATAAAATACAATTTACGTTGTATGCAAATCCCGAAAAAACAATTCAAGAGCTAAAACACCGCAATATAGATGCAGTTATGCTTGGTAATAATCACTGTGCAGATTTTGGCTCAGGTGTCGGTTCAGAATCAAAGAAGATATTTGAAGAAAATGGTTTTGCGGCATTTGGGTTTGGTGAAGACATAAAAGATGCAAACAAGCCGCTATTACTTGAATGTTCCGACAGGCAAATAATAATCTTTAACGGATACTGGTACAAAGAATATCGGCATAAGTTAGATCATTATGCTTCAGATGGTCGTTCAGGCTGTGCCTGTGTCGGGGATGAAATGTTTAAACAGATTTCCAAATACAGGAAAAAATATCCTCAAGCATTTATTATTGTTTCTCCTCATTGGGGTTGTGATTTTTCGTATCCAAATGATGAACAAAAAAGGCTTGCAAACAAAGCTATTGAATCCGGAGCAGATTGTATTATTGCACACGGACCGCATATTATAAATGAATATGAATGGATTGATGATAAATTCGTTTTGTATTCTATCGGTAATTTTGTATTTAACAGTAATGTTCCTGAGTTTGTTAAAAAGAATATTCCGCCGTATGCGTATGTTGCAAAATTATATATTGACGAAAAAACAATAAAACTTCGCTTATATCCGATAGATGCATATAATCCTCGTACATTCTGGCAGCCTCGCCCTGTTACGGATGAACAGTTTGAAGATGTAATGAAGGCTTATAACATTGCGCCTGAACGAGCAAAAAAAGATGAAATAGGGCATTATATTGAAGTAACGATATTCCCGTTTACGGAAGATAAAAAGTTCGAAAAAGATAATAACGGAAGGAAAATAGTAATGAATAACAGTAAAAGTCCTGTAGTGTTTTACGGAATAACAAACAGGTTATATAATAATATTGACAAATATATTGAAATAGCAGGGGAACCGGTTGCCATTACGACAAAGGATGCGGAAGTTCAAGATTACCAAAGAGAACTGTATCTTGGTAAATACGAAGTTATGTATGTGGATGATATAGTAAAACGCTATCCTGATGCAGATATATGGGTAACTTATCCAAAAGCGGATCACACGGCAAAAATGTTACTAAAAAAATTCGCTCCTGAGAAAATCCATTTCTTTGAAGCAGATTTGGAATACAGAAAAGGCTGCAAATTCTTAGGTCACTTTATTAGCTACAGAAAAGAGAATTTTTCTCCGTGTTGTATAACAAAGATGTGTCCTGTCGTTAAAACAACAGGAACAATACCGGAAAGAATGGCGCATTGGAAAGAATATACAACAAAACTAACGGATGATATTCGCAACAACAGACCTAATGCGTGTGACAGATGTCCTCACCTTGAATATGGTTTTTGGCGTAAGAATATAAAACTTGATACAGTAAGTTTTGGTACAAACCAACCGGGTGATGTTTGTAATTACAAATGCGTATATTGTTTTGCCGAAAATCAACTTCACAAATTAAAAAATGATGAAGACGGATTTACAACATATGAAATTCTTCGTCAACTATCTGAAATGCCGGAGTTTGATACCCCTAATTTCAGTATACAGTTATCAAACGGCGAATTTTGTGCAAACAAACATTGTGATGAAATCTTTGATGTTTTGTTAAAAACAAAATGGGAAGTTACTTTTGTCACAAATATGTCTATTTACAGAGAAAAATTTGCCGAATTTCTGAGAACTGGTCGTGCAAAAAGTGTTCAAACATCATTAGATGCCGGTACTCGTGAAACATATAAGAAAGTTAAAGGTTTAGATACTTTTGAAAAAGTTAAAGAAAATCTTAAAAAATATCCGTTTGAAAAAACTAATTTACGTTTGAAATATATTTTCCTTGAAGGAATAAATGATAATGAAGCGGATATTGACGGATTTTTCAACGTGGTTAAAGATGTCGGATGTAAAACAATAGTTTTATCAAGTGACTTGTTCAAACCATATACTCCAAAGATGAGAGAATTGGCTGTCCGTCTTATTAAAAAAGCAAAACCTGAGGGAATTTTAGTATCAGGCAACAATAGTTATTTGGCAGCTGTAGATGAAGAATTTATTGCAAAAGCGTATAATGATTACGATGTAAATGCCGGAGAAATAACCGTTCCGGAAGTAGCAACTTCTGGTTATGAAGCAAAGATAGAATATAACGGCAACAGTATAATTCATAATCCGTGTAAAACAGGTAGAATTACCGGTAAAGGACGACTGTTACTAAATGCTAATTTAATTCCGGGACAAACAGCAGAATGCATTGTTGTTCTTGGCGATAATTCAAATTTGGAAATAAAAGGTAATGTATCTGTACACCCTAATACAAGATTACACCTCAAGAAAAAATCCAAAATGACAATAGGTTCTGGATATATTCAAAGAGGGGTATTTATACAATGTGCAAATAGTATTACAATCGGTAATGATGTGGCAATTTCAGGCAATTGCTATATTACAGATTCTGATTGGCACCCGATTAAAAATAAAAAGGGCGAAGTTATCAACGAAGATGCTCCTGTAGAAATAGGCAACCATGTGTGGATTGGTCATGGTGTAACAATACTAAAAGGTGTAACTATTGGTGATGGTGCAATTGTTGCAGCAGGTTCTGTTGTAACAAAAGATGTTCCGCCAAAAACTGTTGTTGCAGGCAACCCCGCAAAAGTAATAAAAAAAGATGTAGATTGGGAATTATATTTTGATTAATTTCTATGACTCTTAATAAAAGGTGCAATATCAATAAATTTGGTATTGCACCTTTTTTATTTGTTACAAATACTTAATATTTATCACAAAATTAGCAAAAAAAATTATTGAGAGTATTTATATGCTATGTGTGTAGTAAAATGAAAGGAAAAAATTAATGAGTATTCTAGGTATCGCATATAGAGAAGCAAGCCGTGCAAGAAAATTAGTAAAAATTGATGCAACAGGTAACATTGCAAAATATAAAAAATTAGGTACAACAGTTGATCAATTTAACAAAGCAGTAAATGTTGTAAAACAATCTTCTGGTAAATATTCAAGAAATCCATTCAAAAGAATTTACAGATTCTTTAAAGAATTTTTCAAAAATTATAAAGAGTTAAGAAAATCGAGTAAAGATACAAAATTAAAACAAAAACAACAAAAATGGAATTCATTTATTGATGAAATGGCTGCAAAACAAGCTAAAACTCCTGAAGCAACAAATAACCAACCAAAAATTGAAGATTTAACAAAATAGAAAGTAATAGTATGAGTTATGGTATCAATCCATTAGTAAATGCCATAGAAGGCAGAATACTTGTCCGATATGCTCACAAAGGCAAACTGGCAGACCATATTCTTGGAACTGAAGAAAATATTGAACGAAAAGTTCAAGAAATAATTAAAGTTTCCGGAGAATATTCTCGAAATCCATTAAATAAAATAATAAGTGTTTTCAAGTTATATTGGGCTCAAATACAACAACGACAAGAACTTCAACAACAAATGGAAAAATTTATAAAAGAACATGCAAAACTTTAAATAAAATTGTAAGAACCCGCAAATATTCATTTACGGGTTTTTATTTTGGCTAAATTCTTACAAAAATTTGTCCGCCCACACAGATAAATCCACGC
>JAFUUT010000171.1 GCA_017477685.1 bacterium
TTAATCATAGAACCTGTTGAGAGCATATTGAGAACCATTTTTTGTGCGGTTCCGGCTTTTAATCTGCTTGAGCCGGCGATAACTTCAGGACCTACTTCGGTACATATGACGTGTCCTGCATTTTGAGCAATCAGACCTTTAGAATTGCAAGTTAGTCCTATAGTTGCGCATCCTATTTCATCTGCTTTATCTAAGACTCCGAGCAAATACTTTGGGTTTCCGCTGGCAGAGATTACAACGCAGATGTCTTTATCGGTCAAAACGGATGCATCTTTTTTGCCTTCTTCAAAATTATCTTCTGCCCCTTCTACTGCAAATAAAAGTGCTTCTTTCCCCCCTGCAATCCTGCCTTGAACCATAGAAGGATCGACACTGAATGTCGGCGGACATTCAGAAGCATCAAGAATTCCAAGTCTTCCGGATGTTCCTGCTCCGAAATAAAATAATCTTCCGCCTTTTAAAAATGCTTTAGCAATCATATCAATAGCAGTTGCAATATCAGCAGCCACATCACCAACAACTTCGGCAACTATTTTATCTTCTTCGTTCATTTTACGAACCATATCAATAGTTGAAAGTAAATCAATATCTTTAGTATTCTCATTCCTGTATTCTGTGATTGCTTCGCTCATAGTAAAACTCCTTTTTAACACTTCCTGTATGCAAAATAAAAAATTATATTTCTTTTAAAAGATTTGCCATTTCTATGGCTGTTCTTGCAGCATCTGAACCCTTATTTCCGGCTTTTGTTCCGGCTCTTTCAATTGCTTGTTCTATATTATCCGTTGTTAAAACTCCAAATGTAACCGGAACTCCTGTTTGCAAGCTGACTTGAGCAACACCTTTTGCTACTTCATTTGATACATAATCAAAATGAGGAGTTGCACCTTTGATTACTGCGCCTAATGTAATTATGGCATTATATTTCTTGGAGGATGCTATTTTTTGTGCAATTACAGGAATTTCAAAAGCTCCTGGAACCCTTACAACAGTTATATTTTCGTCTTTTGCTCCGTGTCTTTTTAGTTCGTCTATTGCTCCCGATAAAAGTTTTGAGCCGATAAAGTCATTAAATCTCGCCAAAATTATACAAAATTTGTCATTGTCAGATACAACCAGTTTTCCCTCAAATGAATTCATGATACTTTCTCCTAATCCTTATAACTTATTCTTTATGATACAACAAATTGTGTTATTATACAAGGATTTGTGTACTTAGATTACGGCAGAAAACACTTTATAATAGATATAAAGAGAAACAAGTATTAATAGTATTCCGCTTATTTTCATTATCATTTCTGATATTTGATAAAATTTATCTCCGGAATCTTTTAATTTTGAAGTTATAAATCCTGCAAGAATGAGTATTAATCCTTGTCCCAGAGAAAATAAAAATAACATTATAACAGCAGAACTTATTTTTGCTCCCATAGTTGCAAAAGCCATTATGCTCGCAAGAATAGGAGTAGAGCAAGGTGTGCCGATAAGTGCAAACACCGCACCTAAAAGTATCGGATATAAAAATTCGTTATTAAATTTGTTTTTTGGTATTTCTTTTATAAGCACCGGCAACTGGAAATCAAGTATTCCTAATATATTTAAACCCATTATAAGCACTATAGAAGCAACAACGAGGGCAAAATAAGGATTACCTACGAAAATTTTGCCTGTAATTGCACAAATTATACCGATTATTGAAAAAACAATACTTGCTCCGATGACGAAGAAAATCATTTGAAAAAGTGTTTTTAACGGTTTTTCTTCGGAATATCCCCCAATATAGCCTATAATTAAGGGTAACATAGATAAAGAACAAGGCGAAACGGAAGAAATCAAGCCTCCTAAAAACGAAGCTCCAAAAAGAACCAGTATGCTTGTTTGTGATGAGAAAATTGAGCTTAAGCCTTCCATTATCTAAGTCCTTTTATGCAATTTTCATATTCGTCTTTTTGTGCGGCACCGACTATAGTTTTTGCAATCGAACCGTCAGAATTAACCATCACAACCGTAGGAACAAGTGTAATTTTATACTTTTTTATAAGAGGACTGTTCATATCTTTTCGGCTATCTACAATTATTTGGGTATAGTCGACTTTTTCATTATATTCAGGCATTATTTCATCGAAAATTTGTTCTACCTGTTTGCATTCAAGGCACATTGAAGATGAAAATTTAAATATCTGAGGCTTGCCGCTATTTTGTGCAACAGCTTCAGAGGATTTATTCAAATTTATCCCCCAAAAAGCGAGTATAGGTATAACCAATATTGCAATAATAGTGAAAATAGTTTTTTTGTTCATATAAAATCCCTCTTTCTATAGATAATACATGACATTATCGTATTGATTTAATTCTTTTTTCAATGGGAAAGTCGGGTAGAATTAATTTTCTACAGCTGCTGCTTTTTTGTTTTGTTTATATTCAAGCAGACATTTTGCAAGTTGATCAGGGCAGCTTGTCGCTTTTGAACCGCATTTTATGCCACCCAGCTTGTCGATAATTTCTTCAATATCCATACCTTTAATAAGGCTTCTTATTCCTTGAAGATTTCCGTGGCAGCCTCCGTAAAAATCCGCATCCAAAACTTTGCCGTCTTGGACTGCTACTTGCATAACTTGACAGCATACCCCTTGAGGTTTGTATTGAATTACTTCCGGTTTACTCATTCTTAATTCTCCTATTATTAATGCAAAAAGGAAGTGTATAGGCTTCCTTTTTGCGTATGTATATTTTTATATTATTAGTCTTTTTTCAAGAAATCAGGAACATCAAGTTTGATTTTTGGAAATTCAAATCCTGATGAAACTGGTGTTGATGTTTCTTCTGTTGTTTTACCCTGGAAGTATTCGGCTGCAGACATTTGCAGAGTTCCTCTTGCAGATTTTTCAGCAAATCCTGTAGCAATAA
>JAFUUT010000172.1 GCA_017477685.1 bacterium
TGATTTTCTGTAATCTTCTAACGCTATACGAGCATTATTTTTATCATTCATTGCTATATACGTTTTTAGTATCAAGCTTTTTAGATTTTGCTCCTTTGCGACTTTCAAAGCTCTATCATAATCTTTTAACTCTATGCATATTTCAGCTTCTACTATCGCATTTACCTTATCGTTAATTCCCAATTTTCTGCTGCGTTCTATATATTTAAGTGCCGTTTTATAATCTTTCACCAAATAAGCATCAGATACGACAAGATCATATGTATGACGTTTTTGGAATTTAAAAACAGAAGTTTTTGCGGCGAAAACAGTACACTTGTAAATACCTGCTTGGTTAGGCCTTTGCATAAGCGCCATATACATAAATAAATATGGCTGGACCAGCAAATATAAAAAGACTAAACAAATCGCAAGGAAACCTGATATAAAATATTTAGCTTTTATTTTCATGTACCCCTCTACCTTACTTTGCTTTTTGGATCTAACACATCTCTGATTGTATCACCTATCAGGTTAAAAGCCAAAACAGATACAAAAATTAAAAATCCCGGAGTTAAAAGCCATGGCCTGTACAGTATATTTGTAAATTCTTGGGCTTCTTTAAGCATATTCCCCCAGCTGGCATCAGGCTGTTGAATACCTAAACCCAAAAAGCTTAATCCTGATTCAGATAATATATATGACGGGACAGAAAGAGTCATTGCAACTATGACAAAACTTGTTGTTTGCGGCAAAATATGCTTTACAATAATTCCGAGTTTTGAATTCCCGATAGTTTGAGCGGCTTGCACATACTCTTGAGTCTTAACAGATAAAACCATTCCTCTTACAACCCTCGCAAACCCAGCCCATCCAATGAGGGCAAGAATTATGACAATAAGTAAAAACCTCTGAGTACTGGTCATTCCGGCAGGTAGAATGGATGCCAAAATAATTAACAGATAAAAACTCTGAATAGACATTATACTTTCCGCAAATCGCATCATAATAACATCGACCTTGCCTCCAAAATACCCTGAAATTCCGCCATATAACAGTCCGATAGGGAAAAGAACAAACAACGCAAGAAAGCCTATTGTCATAGAAATCCTGCCGCCAAACAGCAGCCTTGAAAAGACATCACGCCCGTTTATATCCGTTCCGAGTATAAATATTCTGCCACCATTATCTGTCGTAAACAGATGGCGATTCATTTTTATTAACCCTAAAAACTTGTAAGGCTGCCCCTTTGCAAAAAACTTTATGTAATGCTTTTGAGAACGGTCAAGAGTATATTTAATTTCCAATCTTTCCTGATCAAATTCCCGCACATAATTATACGTATAGGGCTTTGAGAATTTGCCATTTTCATCTATAGTAAAAACTTTTGATGGCGGCACATATGACATAGTTCTGTCTGAAAAATCTTTTGTATATGGAGCTATAAAATCCGCAAAAAATAATGCAAAATATATTACTCCAAGTACAATCAGCGCAGCTTTTGCAAATTTATCTTTCCATAATTGTTTAAATACCTCTTTTATCATGACTTACTCCTTATTCTCGGATCTGTAATGATTAAAAGAATATCAGCAATTAAATTACCTGCAATAAGCATTATCGCCCCCATCATTAATGATGCCATGACAAGATTTATATCCGACTTTAAAACAGCTTCCAATATTAAACGTCCTAATCCCGGATATTGGAAAACATATTCAGTTAATGCCGCACCCGACAGAAGTCCTGCAAATTCAAACCCAAGAAGTGTAATCATAGGATTTACGGCATTTCTTAATGCGTGCTTATATATTACAATATTCTCGCTCAAGCCTTTTGCTCTGGCAAATTTTACATAATCACTGTCAAGAACATCAAGCATATTGGCTCTCATTTGTCTTTGCAGTCCGGCTAAAGATATTGTAAACAGAACAAATACCGGAAGCACCAAATGGTGCGCAATATCCAAAAATTTTCTACCCGCAGACATATCCGAAAAATTCGGACTTGTCAGCCCGCCGATAGGAAACCAACCGGTTTTTACGGCAAACATCAACAATAGCACCGCAAAGAAGAACGACGGAATTGCCATTCCGATACTTGTAAATACCGTTAGTATACGGTCAAATGAAGTTTTCCACCTGACTGCCGCAATTATCCCCAAAGGCACTCCGACAAACCAGGTTAATAATATGACTATTGAAGTTAATAGAAGGGTATTCGGTATTCGTTCTTTTAATTTTTGGCTGACCTTTTCGCCCGTTGAAGTAACACCTAAATCACCTTTAACAAATGACTTTGCCCATTTGCCGTATTGTACAATAATGGGTTTATCTAATCCCAGCCTTTGACTTTCAATGCGGACAGTCTCAGGTGAAATAGACGGATTGAGTTTTAATTCCGCCAAAGGGTCAACAGGAGAAAGCCTGATTATAAAAAAGCTTATCAAAGAAACCGCTATCAAAAGCGGAATTGCCTGCATTATTCGCTTTATTATATATTTTAGTGCGTCCATATTTCCTCTATATTATGTATTACTCCGCCCAATGAAGTCGGATATATATTTTTAAGCTTTTTTCTCACCGCAACAATCAAAACCGGAGAATATATGTATATCATAGGTTTTTGATTGTATATAATCTCTTGATATTTATCATAATATTTTTTACGATCTTCAAATTTGGTCACAAGAGCACCTTTATTTATCATATCATCCAACTCTTTTTCCCAAGGTAAAATACCTGCTTTCCCTTCTTCAGGCGTTCTCATATTAAACATATGCAGCCGTCCGTCAGAAAGCCAAACATTTTTCCCGCCGTTTGGTTCGAGCGGAGAGCCTGTAAGCCCCATTATCACCATATCCCAATCAAATGTCGAGACAAGTTTGTTTACAAGAGAATTAAATTCAATCGGTTTGAAGTTAACTTTCATTCCCAAATCTTCTAAATCTTGTTTAATCATAACACCGATTGCTTCACGCTCTGTGTTTCCGGCATTTGTATAGAGGTTAAATTCTACGCGGTTACCGTTTTTGTCAAACAGACGTCCTTTTTTATCCGTATAAAATCCTGATTGTTTAAGTAATTCTTTAGATTTTTCCACATTTTTATCATAAGGTTTCAGATTCTTATTCAAATATATTGAATTTAAACTTTCCGGAGTAAATAACGGTTCTCCTACACCGTTTGCAATGTTTAATACCATATTTTTTCTATCGATAGCATAATCAACGGCTTTTCGGAAGTTCAAATCGCTGAACCATTTTTGCTTAATCGGCTCTACGTAATATTTATTTTTATCATTTTTGCGATTGTTTAAATTAAAAGATAAATACATTGTTCCTGTATCAGGGCCAAGATTATACAATTTAAAATCAGAATGAGGCTCTAAAGATTTATATCGAGCAACCTTTGCCCCCTGCAGCGGTATAATATCAAGCTCTTTTGCTTCAAATTTTAATACCTGATTATTCAAATCACCTACAATTAAATAAACAAGCTTATCCAAATATGGAAGTCTTTGACCTTTGGCATTTATTTCGTAATAGTTTGGATTTCTTTCAAAAACCACGCGCTGAGCCGGAACATATTCTTTTAACTTGAAAGCTCCGGAAGTGACGAAATCTTGCGGCTTTGCATTCGTTGACAAGAATGAATCAAAATATTTCTTCCCTTTTTGCACGGCAGGTTCAAAAACATGCATAGGTGCAATAGCAGCAGACAACATCCTTAAAAACGGGGCATAAGGCTGCGGAAGAACAAACTTGACCGTATATTTATCAACCTTTTTTATCGCAGGCAATTGACCGTTTATATATAAAGAATCTCTTGTGGAAGTATCTCCGTAACCGGCAAAAATTATATTATTCCAAGAGAAAAAAACATCATCGGCAGTAATTTCTTTTCCGTCACTCCATTTAACCCCTTTTCTGAGGTTAATCGTATAAACTTTTCCATCAGGTGAAATCGAAAAACTTTTTGCCAATTTTGGGATAGGCTCTCCTGTAACAGGATTGATTGTCAATAACCCGTCATACATAGTACCTGCCATAATAGAAGAAGTATTATCCTTGCAATTAAACGGGTTAAACGTCTTTGGTCCTTCTCCGATAGTCGAATTTACCAAAGTTCCCCCAAAGGTCCCGATAGGAGCTTGAGATTCAAGATAATCCGTTCCGTCAATATTAACATTTTTTGCAGGTACATAATTCAAACTCAAATTACTGCTATTTGAAGATTGAGACTGTTCGTTTTTTGTAGGAATATCACGCACAATACAAGCCTTGCAAATTAATGCAATCAGCACCACACACAATAAAACCCTAAAAACTCTCCTTGTCATGTCTTTGATGTTATCAAAAGCACAATAATAAGTCTATAGTACTCGCAGGTTATTATACAAAAAATATATATTTAATATATAAAGTTTTGTTAAGTAGTTTTAGCGCAAATTAGCAATTTTAAATTTTAAAATGTTTTAAATAAATTATGGATTATTGTGATTATGTGACAAATTAATAGCAGGAAAGGAGATTGATTTATGGACGGGATGCGTTTTAATCCAACCCATGACATCGGATTGTCCCCAAAACAACGTGCAAAAATGCAGGAAAATATGGATATTTTTCGAAAGAAGGGTTTAAATCCGACACAAAAAACCGGTCATACCCTTCTGTATTTGATCCGGAAACAAACAGAATGCTAACACAAGAAACCAGCGGAGTACCGCTATTGAAAATGAAAGGCGTGGACTACAGATACAATAAACAATTCTTAGGAGAATTTTAAACACAAAAATGGGCGGAAAAATCCGCCCATTTTTTATATTTTTGTTTGCTTCAAATTAAATATTTTTCTTCTTGCCGTTACAATTTATCTTCTTTGCACGTCTTAATTTTTCCTTATATACCTTTGTCATTGATATTCATATTTTCTAATTTTCTAATTCTGTCATCAGTATCAGGGTGTGTCGACATTAGTCTTGAAAATACATCCCCTTTAAACGGATTTGAAATATATAAATGTGCTGTTGCCTGACCCGCATTTGGCAAAGGAACCATATCATTTTTAATTTTGTTCAGCGCGGAAGCAAGATATAAAGGATTACCACATATTTGCGCACCTTTGGCATCAGCCATATACTCTCTTGAACGGGAAACAGCCAATTTGATTAAGCTTGCGGTAATCGGTGCAAATATTGCAAGCGCCAAGCCAATCAACATAACAATGCCCGAACGATCCCTGTCAGAAGATCTTCCAAACAAACTGCCGCGCCAAAAAGCATCCGCAAGTATACTTACAAAACCTGCCAAAATTGACAATACCGACATCAAAAACATATCGCCGTGTTCTATATGAGATAATTCATGTCCTACAACACCGCTAATTTCTTCAGGTGTCAATTTTTCCAAAAGTCCTCTTGTTACTGCAACTACGGCTCTGTCTTTATTTCGGCCTGTAGCAAACGCATTCATAGCAGCTGTATTTATTAAATAAAGTTTAGGCATCTTTATATTATTTCTTTCGCACATATCCCGCACAAGTTTGAAATATTCCGGCATTTGCTCCTCTTTAATTTCTTTTGCCCCCGACGATTTAATTACAAAAACATCAGAGAAAAAATATGCAACAAAATCCATAATACCGGCAATTATCAAAAATATTCCGGTTCCGGTCAATCCAAAATTGAAATACGTTGATACAAAATGGCCTAAAATACCAATGAACGCCGTCATAATAGCCATGTACAAAAATACTTTTGCTTTATTTTGTCTTATTATACTGTTTGAATACATAGTAAAATCTCCTTGTTTGTAAAATTTTAGCAAATTTTCTTTATGTTTACAATAGATAATTTATTATTTGCTTTTTGCATAGTAGAATATATTAGCACTTGGATTTCATAAAGATATTTGGAGGTAAAATTGACTTTAAATTTGACGGAAAATTCTATTCGCGTACTTGAAAAAAGGTATTTGAAGCGTGATAAAAACGGCATTTGCACGGAAACACCGGAAGATATGTTTAAAAGAGTCGCAGATACCGTTGCGCAGGCAGACTTAAAGTATGGCAAATCCGCAAATGAAGTAAAAAAATTGTCTGATGAATTTTACGAAACCATGACAAATTTATTTTTTATCCCAAACTCTCCAACCCTTATGAATGCGGGCAGAGAACTCGGGCAGCTTTCGGCTTGTTTCGTACTTCCGGTAGAAGATACACTGGAAGGGATATTTGAAACCATTAAAAACACCGCACTTATACACCAATCAGGAGGAGGAACAGGTTTTTCTTTTTCAAGATTAAGGCCTAAAAATAGTATTGTCAAATCAACAATGGGAGTTTCATCAGGGCCTGTATCATTTATGAAAGTATTTAACGCGGCAACTGAAGCCGTTAAACAAGGCGGTACCCGCAGAGGGGCAAATATGGGAATTCTTAGAGTTGATCATCCTGATATTCTGGAATTTATTGATTGCAAAGCCGACAATACTTCTTTGAATAATTTTAATATCTCTGTTGCTCTAACCGATAAATTTATGGAAGCATATTTTAATAACGAAGATTATGATTTAATAAATCCGCAGGATGGAAGTATTCAAAACAGACTTAATGCCGTAGAAGTTTTTGACAAAATTATAGATAGAGCCTGGACAAACGGAGAACCCGGAATTATATTTATTGACAAAATGAATACGGATAATCCGACCCCTCAAGTTGGTGAAATTGAATCTACAAACCCTTGCGGAGAAGTTCCGCTGCTACCTTATGAAGCCTGCAATTTGGGTTCTATAAATCTGGGTTTAATGGTCAAAGAGAATGATGTCAATTGGGATTTACTTGAAGATACGGTAAAAAAAGCTGTTCATTTTCTTGACAACGTAATAGATGTTAATCATTACCCGCTGCCGCAAATTAAAGAAATGGTAATGTCTAATCGCAAAATAGGATTAGGGATTATGGGATGGGCTGACATGCTTATGAAACTTGAAATTCCATATGCCGGCAAAAAAGGTGTAGACCTTGCAGGAAAAATTATGGAATTTATTGACTATGTTTCAAAACAAGAATCTGTCAGACTTTCAAAAGAACGCCAATGTTTTGAAAATTTTAAGGGCAGTATTTATGATGAAAAAAATCATTTTTATGAAAAATATAAAGGACTTTCCTTCGGCAAAATAACAAATGACATGTGGAAAGAATTAGATTCTCAAATTCAAAAGTTCGGAATTCGCAATGCAACCACCACTTGTATTGCTCCGACAGGAACAATCTCAATGATTGCCGGTGCTTCATGCGGTATTGAGCCTGTATTTGGGCTGGTATTTTCAAGACTTATTCTTGACAATACCGAAATGCTTGAAATTAATCCTATTTTTAAAAAATACATGATTTCAAAAAATTTATATAGTGAAGCTTTGATGCAAGAGATTTCAAAAGACGGTTCTGTTGCTCACATCAATATTGATGAGAACATTAAACGCATATTTGCAACCGCGCACGATATCGAGCCATATTGGCATGTAAAAATGCAAGCCGCATTCCAATTACATACAGATAATGCCGTTTCCAAAACCGTAAATTTTGTAGAATCCGCTACCAAAGAAGATATCAAAGAAACATATATTCTGGCTTATAAAAATAATTTAAAAGGGATTACCGTATATAGAAATAATTCCAGAAGTTTTCAGCCTATGAACCTTCAAGATTCAAAGCCAAAAATAGAACCCCTGCAAGCAGAAGAATACAACCCCACAGGAGAAATAAAAGAAGTAAAATGCCCTGAATGCGGAACAACCATCCACATGGCTGAAGGCTGTTTTATTTGCCCAAATTGCGGATATTCCGGATGTTCTTAAAAAACATTTAATATTCAGTAACATGACTAGCAAAATTATTTTTTACAGTACTTATAATTAATGTCTTATACAAAGGAGAAAAAATGTTAATTAATTTATTTAATGCCTATTATGGCAGTACAAATACCCCAAATTTTGCAGGAAAACGCATAAATCTGGATATGAAAATGCTAAAAAGATTAGTTCATAAAGGTATGAGTTATAAAGAAATCGCACAAGAAATGGGAGTTTCATACGCAACAGTATATGCAAGATGCAATGAAATCGGACTTGTCGCCAAAAAGAAACCCCAATTGAACTATGATCGTTTTGATAAAACACAAGTACAAACATTGATTGAAGAAGGTAATTCCCTAAACCAAATAGGAAAAGTTCTTGGTATCAGTACTCGAACAGTTAGAAGCGTTTTAGACCACTTCGGATTTAAAACTCAGCAATCCTCACTACTGGCATCTATTGATGAGGCAAAACTTGTTGAAATGATAAAAATGGGTAAATCTCAACAAGAAATAGCAAAAGCATTTATGATTGAAGATGCCGGAACTCTGACACCTTTAATTCGCAAATACGGAGGAGTAAAAATCACCCAATCGAAAGCGGACAGAATTACCGAATTTGAATTAAAAACACTGATAGAATCAGGTGAAACCATTGCAAAAATCGCAAAACGCTATCAGGTAGCCCCTCAATTTATAAAAAATAAAATTGATGAATTCGGTTTGCAAACGAAAAGGATGGCTGTATTAAAACAAACAGTACCTCTTAAATCTTTAATTCAATGTATAAATTCAGGAATGTCTGTTGATCAAATTGCAAAGCACCTTAATACAGGAGTCGGTAAAATTGTAAAAATGCTGCAAGATAACAATTTAAAAACTAATCGCCAATTAAGCCGCCAAGCTGCAGAGAAAAAAAGATAAGAACCAGCCTTGCCAAAAGCTTGCCGCAGTATTACAAAAAATATAAATCAGATATTTAAACTTAAATATTTGTAAAGAGAATGTGTTTTCACAATATTTATTGTATAATTTCTGTATCAGACGTTTCAAACTGTTTGACTTATGGCTAAAAGTGTTAAGCCTGATGATATAACTACAAGGCAGGGATATATGGAAATGACGTTATCTAGAATTATTGAATCCGCAAAAGAGGTTTTGGACATTGAAGCAAAATCTATCTTAAGATTGAAAGAAAATATCGGCGAAGAATTTGATAAAGCAATAGAAATTCTTTACAACTGCAAAGGACGTGTTATTGTTACGGGAATGGGAAAATCCGGGCTTATTGGTAAAAAAATCGCAGCAACAATGTCGTCTACCGGAACTCCGGCATATTTTCTTCATCCGGCAGAAAGTACCCACGGCGATTCCGGCGTAATAACAAGGAATGACGTAATTATCGCTATTTCAAACAGCGGTGAAACTCAAGAATTGCTTAATCTTTTGCCATTAATCAAACGCTTTGGCTGTCCTATGATTGGAATGACAGGAAATATAAATTCTACATTGGCAAGAACAAGTGAAGTTGTATTGGATATATCGGTAGAAAGAGAAGCTGATACACTTGGCAAAGCTCCAACAGCGAGTACAACTGCTACTTTAGCAATGGGAGATGCTTTAGCCGTTTGTCTTATGGAGAAAAAAGGCTTTACAAAAGAAGACTTTTTAATGTATCATCCGTCCGGCAAACTTGGAAAAGGCTTAACTTATAAGGTCAGAGACTTGATGATAAGCGGTGATAAGATGCCGTTAGTTTCTGAAAATGACAGTTTCCAAGATGTTATAAAAACAATATCAGAGTATAAATTGGGAATGTCTATGATTTTAGATGAGAGCAAACATCTTATCGGAGTACTGACAGACGGGGATATAAGAAGAACGGTTATCAAATATCCAGACACTTCATCATTAAGTGTAAAAGACGTTATGACAGTCAATCCAAAAAGAATTACCGAAGATGCATACGCAGCATCCGCACTAAATTTAATGGAAAAATATTCAATTACGGCACTTGCGGTTGTTGATGAGAACAATTATCCTGTCGGAGTTATTCACGTTCATGATTTATTGAGAGCAGGTGTTGCATAATGGATTTAAAACAAAAAGCTTCCAAAATAAAACTTTTAGCCTTTGACGTGGATGGTGTTATGACAGATGGCAGCATCACATATGATGAGAATGGTATTGAATACAAAACTTTTAACGCAAAAGACGGACACGGGCTTGCAAAAATGGTAAAGACAGGATTTTTAACAGCTGTTATTACCGGTCGCAGAAACGGCACCGTAGATAGAAGGGCTGAAGATTTACGATTTAATGAAGTATTTCAAGGGGTAAAAAATAAACTTCCGATATTAGAGGGGATTATGGAAAAGTATGAACTTGATTTTTCTCAAGTAGCATACATGGGAGATGATGAACCTGATATTCCTATATTGGAAAAAGTCGGGATTGCAGCTTGTCCTGCAGATGCAGTTGATAGAGTAAAAAATATTTGCAACTTTATTTCTTCTAAAGAAGGAGGAAAAGGGGCAGTAAGAGAATTGTGCGATTATATATTTAATTCTATAGAACAATAATTAGAGGGGAAAGATATGTACGAAATAAAGACACAGGCATTTTTTTCAGCAGCACATCATTTGTTAAATTATGACGGAGCTTGCGAAAATCAGCACGGACACAATTGGATGGTAGAAGCTTTTGTTCGCGGTGAATCTTTGGACA
>JAFUUT010000173.1 GCA_017477685.1 bacterium
AAACAAACGCACACTTGAAGGCTTAATCAAATCAGGTGCATTTTCTCAAATAGAAAAAAGCAGAAAACAATTGATGGAAAATCTTGAATACATTGTTTCTACCGCATCAAAAGAAGCAAAAGAAAAAGAATCCGGTCAAGCAAGCCTTTTTGATATGCTTGGTGATAGTGCGGATGCAGATAGTGCAAAATTTAATCTTGCGGGTTCGGATGAGGAGTATGATGCTCGTCAGATTCAGATTTTTGAAAAAGAATTTCTGGGTTTTTATGTTACAAGTCATCCATTATCTACAATCAGGGATAAATTGCCGTTTTTAATGACACACAAAATCTCACAAATTCAAAATCTCGAAAACGACAAAGCCGTTACTATTTGCGGACTTGTTACAACAACACGTCAAATTCCGCAGAAAAGTGACCCTACAAAATTTATCAGATTTGTAACAATTGAAGACTTAACCGCAAAAATAGATGCACTAGCATTCAATTCAAAAATCGCAGAGTACGGAGATCTTATGCAGAGCGAACAGCGTATCATAGTTTCCGGCAAAGTCAGCCGCAGAAGCGACGATGAACCGCCTATCATACTTGTCGATACAGTAAAACCGGTAGATAATACTAACATATTTACCGTCGAATTTAAAGACGAACTAAAATACGAAGAAATAATGTTATTAAAACAAATGCTCTGTAAATACAAAGGCTCTGACCCTGTGATGCTTAAATTGCCCGACTTGACAGGAGAATCAAAAATTTTAACTTCATCTATGTTTTGGGTTAATACCACAAACGACCTTGTAAATACTATATCCAAAGGCTTTGGTGACAGACTTGCAGTCAGCATTAAATCCATGGACAAACAATGGTAGTCGGGGGTAAATGTATTTTTGCCAATGGCTGCGCATAACTTGTAATATTTGCTCAGGGCTCAGGATGACGATTGGAGAACCCCTCTCCTAAAAAATAGGAGAGGGGCAGGGGTGAGGTATGATTTGCTATACTGATATATCCTGAATAATGTTCAAGATGACATAAATAAATTTACCCCTCCCAAAATAAAAAGCCACTTAATCATAAGTGGCAGGGAAAAAGTTACGAAAATTAATGTGTAGGGAAAAATAATATGTTTATATTTTATTTGTTTTATGCGAGATCCTGAAACAAGTTCGGGATGACAACCTTATTTATGCATTAAATGTATTAAATGATTTTTCGACGTTTTTCTGAATAACTTTTGCTACGGATTCATATTCTGTTTGTAATGCAGAGTGCTCTGCTTCAAGTTTATTCAATTGCATATCAAAGTATTTATCTTCTTTTTCAATTCTGTCCATAGTAGAATTGTAAACTTGTTCTGCTATAGCAATTTTTGATTTATCTTCTTTTTCTGTGATTGATTCATCATCATCTATAGAAGTTTTGATAAAATCTCTTTCAACAGCGGAGAAATATGAAATATTTAATTTACCGTTTTTCAACTGGCGAACAAGCCATTCATCATCGATATAAGCTTTCTTCTCATCTTCTTCTGTTGAAGAAATATAATTATCTTTTCTCATTTGGTCATAAGTTGTATAACCTTTAGTTATCATCATGTTATAAATATTTTGATAGTATGTAATCAAACTTTTATCATTTTTTAAGCCGCTGTGATCTATATCGGAATTGTAAAAAGCTTCTGTAATAGCAATTGCGTAATCATACAATGCTCTTTGGGCTGCTGTTGTTCCTTCATAAGCAATTGGTGTTGTATCGCCAGTAACAGGGAATAAAGTTTCATCAACAACAACTTCGGAATCAAAAACTATTTTTGGTGTAAACACAGTATTTGTAGGATCACCTGATTCATACGGATGAACATATATCTGAGTATACTCATTACCCGTCGCAGGGTCTGTATATGTATAATGTGTCGGGTCGTTTTCATCAACCTCAACTTCGTATCCTTCCAATACATGCTGAACATTATTATTATCTGTATAAACAGGAACGAAATCTCCTGAAGAATTTTGAACTATCGTTACAGGATATGAGTTAATATAAGAACCTGTACCGTCCTGTTTTACAACATCAAATTCCATTCCTTCATAATCGGTACCTGAAGCGCCCCTTGCGTGTGCAGTATGATAAACAGGATAACCATCCAATAACCCTGCCGGTGCGCCATTAAGTCCTTCTACGTTGAAGCCGAAGCCTAAGATATGGCGGCTGTCACCGCCGTCTTCTATATCATGACCCACATTTGTAGGTGCAGCATTGATACCTTGACCTACAGATACTAAATATTTATCCCAAGCTTCGTGGATAGCTTTTAATGATGCGGTCTTGTCTGATACATCTATATCTGATTGAGTTAAACCTAATTTTGATAAAAATCTGTTATAATCTCCGTTAGCTTCTTCAAAGGCTTTTGCTATTGCAGAAGTGACAAGAATTTTGCCATCTCTGTCTTGAACTATATATTGTTTGCCTGTGGCAATATTATTATGTCCCGTTAATTGGCTATAAGTTACATTTTCATAATTTGCGCTCGTACCGTTATAGCCAACTAAAACTTGATAACTTGTAGCATTTAATGCTTCAAGATATTTATCGTTTGCAAGCTGAGAAGCTTCTGCAAGACGTTGTTTAGAATATGCAACAGATTGTTGTTCAAATTCATTATTTGACAGTCTTGCTGTCATAAATAACAATCTTCCTTGTGATGCTGCCATTCCCATTGCTTTACAAACGTTCCTTTCTGTAATTTTCGTATCTTATATATATGTATTCGGCATATTAAGAAAGAAACTTTAATATTTTATAAAATTATGTTAAGTTTTTGTAACAAATTTATTTCACTACAATATTATTTTCGGCGAAATACAATCTTGCAAAGAAACAGGCAACGTGCTGCACAGAATCAATCCTAACCCACTGTCTTGTTGCTTTAAAACGAATGCTGCGGAAAGATTTTTCCGGCCTTAAATGGGCATAAATATTTTCCTCTCCGTTATACAAATACATTTGACAAAGGGCAGATTTTCTGCAAGATTCTAATATTTCTTGAGCAAATACATTATTACCCAGTTTTTTAGCAAGATAATAGGCTGCAATTAACCCTTCACAGCGTGCACCGTCAGGGTAGAAATGATCTCCGTATTCATAGTACATTCCGCCCTCATAATCCAAATATGGGGAATCATCTCTTTTGTACGTTTTCTCAATCATTGTTTTTGCATCTGTATAAACAAAATTAATATAATTATCTTTAACAAAATCCGGATTATTAGCCCATTCTTCAATAGCCTGCATCAACCAACCGTCAGACGGCAATGCCGTAAATAAATCCCGATAAATCTTTGGACGCTCATCAACAATCCAATCCAGCGCCAACTTACTTTTTTCAAGAACAATCTGCCTCAAATCTGCATCTTCATCAAAGTAATTGGCAAACAATGCCAAACCGAGCAATGCTTCGCCCGGATAATAGAAAGAGAATGTTTCTTTACGTTCGGAATCACTCATTGTGATAAGTTTTCTCCCGTCTTGAACATTCGGATGGATGAAATAACCTAATAACTCACCTGTTTTATATATTCTTGAAATTAAATGTCTTGCATATTTTTTTATATAATCATCATAAGACTTGTCGCCTGATTCATTACGGTACTTCATCATAGCAATAAGAATAACGCCTGTACCGCCAAGCTTTGCTTTACTGTTGTAATACACATATGCACCTGTTCCATAATCGGTTTCATGTTCTTTTGTAATAGATACAATAAAATCCAAAGCTTTTTTAGCCGCATCAAGATATTTCTTATCGCCGCTTAATTGATATGCACGAATCAAAGTAACAATGCCGCCGCAATGACGCAAATCATTGTAATATAAATTGTCCTCTTTTCTGCCCGGATGCTCATGGTCTTTTAAAGAATCATCCTTGCAATCATAATAATACAGAAAACGTCCGTCTGGCTGCATATTTTCAACTGTCCAATCAACAGAATTCAATACAATATCCTTAAGACTTTCTTGAGAATATTCATTAAATTTGTATCCGCGGTACAAAGGAACAATATCATCTTTATAACTTACAAAATCACGGCTTTTTACTATGTACAATTCATGAGGCTTAAGCTTTAGTATTTTGATTCGCTCAGAAATTTTATCAGTTAAATCTTTTATATAAGTTTTTCGAATTAAAGTATTCAACGCTTGATTTATGCCGATTTGACTCTGCACCCATGCATAAGTCGGAGGATACACATACGTACTATCGTTTAACACGAGTTTAAGTCCTGTAATCCCTGGTTCAAAACGCTTATCATTAAAGTCAAACATCTGTAAATCATTTATATTTACAGGCTTTTCATCTATAATAACTTCTATCATTATTCTGCATTTTTCGGGATTGGCAATATCAAGTTTAGAAAAATTTTTGGACGAAGATATCTTATCAATATCACGATTTAAAGCATCTGCCAGACCAGAGCGATTTGCCCCCCACCTTATAGGTGCAAAACCCGACTGAAAAACACTTATATATGCATAACTAAATGACGGATCGTAGTCCAGTATACCTTTGAAATCCAAATCATTAATTTTTAATACTTTATTAGTCCTTAAGGATTCACGTATCCTATTTATTAATTCCTTTACAACAGAAAAATCTTGACGATAATACTGTCTTTCTTTTTCATTCTCGTTTAAAAAATCTTGTACCATAATAATAATAGTTTACCATATAAGAACCATATTAGCTATCTGTTTAAATAATAAAAATTCATCTTTACAAAACTTATCATTTTAGCAATTTTTTCTCCAAAAAAAACTTTATATATATGTAGGTTAGTAAAATAGTGCATTTAAAGGTAGGTAAAAATGGTAAGTATTTCTGGTATTACAGGAGCAACAAAATCCATATACAATTATGGAAAAAGATTTTTAAACACCGCTCCTGAATTGGTTCTTGGCACTGCTGCAGATGCGGCAGGTACAGCAATGAGAAAAACTAAAGGTTCGTTGTTTGACAAAGCGGCAGCCGGCTGGCACGCATTGGAAGATGCAGGAAAAGGAAGTTTCTTTAAAAGCTTTATCGGAAACATAAAGAGTTTCATCCCTGATATGAAAGCATTTATAAAAGAGGGTGCAAAAGATTTAACAGGGATTGCAAAAATAAAAGGAGGAGCTAAGGGGCTATTCAAAGGCTTGGGCAAAAAGATGCCGTTTATCGGTGCGGCTCTTATGGTCGTAACAGAATTACCAAATATTTGGAAG
>JAFUUT010000174.1 GCA_017477685.1 bacterium
TAAATATGGCGGAACTTTTGAAAAAATATATTAAAATAAATGAAATCCCATCAACACCATAGGGGTAAATGTTGCTGCCAATGGTTGCACATTGTTCTGCTGTCATTGTTGGCAGTCCGGGGTAAATGTTGCTGCCAATGGTTGCACATTGTTCTACTGTCATAATAACAAAGAATCACGGGCAAAGCAAAAGCTTTGCCCGTGATTCTTTATATTGTTTGGTTGTTCCAAATCTGTATTACTGTTCTTTATTAGCTGCTTCTGCTGCAGCATCTGCCATTTTTGCTGCTTTTTTATTTGACATATTATCTGAAATAGCACCGAGCATACAACCGCCAAGAGCCGTTACTGCCATTGCTACAATTGCTCCTGCCGCAGATGCAACCGGATTATAGCCTTTAAGTTTTTTCAATGCTCTTGGAGTATTCAGTATTGTTGCTGCTACACCAAGTAAAGTTCCGACTTTTTTGCCTTTATTAACTTTAACGTATTCGTTTCCGTTTTCAGTAACAGCATTTGGTTCTGTGTTTTTTCTTTGTTTGTTGTTATAATAGTCAACTATCAAACCGCATGCTAATGCTAATGGCGCAATTTTGGCAAATGTTTTGGCCGATACGGCCGACATTTCTTTAATTAAACTTTTTTGTTTTGCAATCTCAAACTTTGATGCTCCTGTTTCACGCATAACTTTTGCAAATCTATTTATAAATTTTTTTGAAAAAGGTATTTGAGCTGCTCCAATAACTGTTGCCGCTGCAGTATGAGCCAAACCGACTTTTAAACCTGAGTGATCTTTTGCTTTCTTTTGTGAATTCCCGGTAAAAACCGGAACTGCGTTTAATGAAGAAATATTACTCATTGAATTTTCCTTTCTACACTTTTTATTTAAATTACTACCTTATATGTAGTAAAACGTCTCTTAAAAAAAAATTGCTAGGATTCACTCACCTTGCCTCATATTATATTATGTCATATAAAGTATTATGACGGGGTTTGAGGTATATTAAAATTATATTTACAAAAATTAATAATTTGGTTATCAAGCTTATCGGACTTAACAGGCTTATGATACCTTTACAAAATTGCTTCGCCTGTTTGTTTATCGAATTTGTACAAATCTTCTTTGCTTATAGACAAATTGAGCGTAGAACCGATTTGGTATTCTGATGGTAATTTGGCACAACACTTTGATTCACCAATATTGAAATAAGCAATCTTTTCACTGCCAAGCATTTCAGAAATTTCAACATTTATGTTTAATTTAATTTCTCCGTTTTCGGAGGTCATTTTTTCAGGGCGAATACCGTATATCATATTTTCATCCAATCCCAGTTCTCGCCCGTTTATAAAATTCATTTGCGGAGAACCGATAAAGCCTGCAACAAAAGTGTTTTTAGGGTGGTTGTAGATTGTATCCGGGGTATCAACCTGTTGTATATCTCCATTATTCAGAATAACTATTCTATCCCCCATTGTTAGGGCTTCTGTTTGGTCGTGTGTTACATAAATGAATGTTGTTTGGAGCTTTTGGTGAAGCTTTTTAATTTCTGACCTCATTTGAACTCTTAATTTTGCATCCAAATTAGATAAAGGCTCATCCATTAGAAAAACTTTAGGATTTCTGACAATTGCACGTCCTAGTGCAACTCTCTGTCTTTGACCGCCGGATAATTGTTTAGGCTTGCGATCCAAATATTCACCCAAATTCAAGATCTCAGCTGCTTCTTTTACTTTTTTATCAATCTCAGCTTTTGGAACTTTACGCATTTTTAAGCCGAATGCAATATTTTCCCTAACCGTCATATGAGGATACAGTGCGTAACTTTGGAAAACAAAAGCAATATCTCTGTCTTTTGGAGGGACATCATTTACTTTTTTATCTCCAATGTATATTTCTCCTGATGTAATATCTTCAAGTCCTGCAATCATTCTAAGCAGTGTAGATTTACCGCAGCCTGATGCACCTACAAGTACAACAAATTCCTTATCCTTAATTTCAAGATTAACATTGTTTATAACAGTTTTGTTGTTGTCATATGTTTTTCTGATATTTTTAAGAATTACGCTACTCATTTTTGTCCTTCATAATCGGCAATACAATATTATACAAAACCCCTTGAAGAATTTCTGAATTTATATCTATAAATCCTTCGGAGCGTTTTGTTAAAATGCTTGCCGTTCCAAGTCTTAAAGCTCTCATAAAATTATTTTTCCCTTTCCCTATTTGGGAATACGGGTCGCACAAACCTCTCATATCTTTGTTGTCTATTCCGGAACTTGTGTCTTTTAAGCTGATTTTGATGTATTGCTTATTATCACTAAGTCCAAAATTGATACATGTTTCTTCATTTGGGTAATCGAGATTTAATGTTATGTAGCCTTCTTCTGTCATTGAGTATGAGGTTTCCAAAATATTTCTTATAATACCTTCATAGGCCCTTTTATCTGCGTATATTGTGCGATTTTGTATATTATTATATTCAAAGTTAAATAACAGTTTTTTCTCATCCATTATCGGCTGGTAATCTTTAATAATATCTTTTGTGAATGAAATTATATCAAAATTAAGATATTCAGAGGCATACAAAGAAGATTCCGCACAGCTGAATTCAAGAAGTTTGTCCATATAAGTATACAAATCGGAAGCATTTGAGTTTATGATTTTAATATACTTGTGCTGTTTTTCGGTTAATTCCCCACCGATACCGTCCAGCAGACCTTTTGAAAACCCGCTGATAGATGTTATTGGGGATTTAATGTCTTCTTTTATCATGGAAAGCATTGCATTTTTTTCACCGTTGAAACGGGCAATCTGTTTTTCTGTATTCATTTCGTTTGTTAATTTTGAAACATCTCTAATTGTTATAAAATAACCGTCCCATCTGCGTTTTGCGTTTAACTCTATGTAAAACTCTCTATCTTCGGATTTTCCTATTGCAGAAACCGGACATTTTTTTCTTAGTGATTCATTTATAACATTCATTCCGTCAACGATGATATCTTTTATTCTTAAAGGGAGTTCGGTATTTTCAATGTTGAAACACTTGGTTGCAGCTTTATTGGTGTTGATGATATATCCTGAGGCATCTGCATAAATTACAGAATCGGGCAAGTTATTTATTGTGTTGTATGCTCCAAGAAACCACCAAACTTTTTTTGCCAATTTACTCAATTTCATAATTTGCATTACTTCCCTTTATTGTATATAATACATAATAACATGAAAAACATTTGTGTAAATTTTTGTAATTTTTTATTAAGAAAATAGCAAAAAAAAATATTTAGGCGTTTTATAACTAGAAATATGCATGAAAAATAGAGTAATTTATTGAAAGCAGGTGTTACTATGAGAGAAATTGATAATAAATTGAATAATAGCGTAAAATTTAATGGCATCCAAAAACCTCAGGTAGGGGAAGAAGTAGTTGCAGATTTGCCTGCAAATGCTGCCGCTGATTCCCGACGACAGATTGAGGATTTAAAAGATATGCCTGAAGCAGCTTTGGGTAAATCTCAAGTAGCTGCACCAAGCTCTATTGCCGATGATATGCAAAAATTTCAAGAACGTCCTGATTTAGTTGCTATTGTGAATGAAGCAGTTGAAAGATATGCACAAAATCACACTGAAGAAGAAACACTTGAATACTTAAATTCTGCTTATAATGAATTTTTTAAATAATAATTTATGATTTTGACGTTTATCCCTTAATCATTTGCACTGGTAAGGAAATTTACCAGTCCTTGCATCCCCAATTTATAGCTATCAATTTTAAATCCGCAAATTTGTCCGACGCAAACGTCTGCAAACATTGATTCGTGTCTGAATTCTTCTCTGCGGTATATGTTTGATATATGTATCTCAACAGTCGGTATTTTTACGGCTAACAGAGCATCTCTAATTGCAAGGCTTGTATGAGTATACGCTCCGGCGTTAATGACTATTCCGTCAAAATTGCCAAGGGCGTCTTGAATTTTATCAACAATTTCGCCTTCATAATTGCTTTGGAAAATTTCAACATTAACTCCAAGCTCAAAAGAGTATTCATGCAGTTCCATCTCGATATCTTTGTACGATTTTGAACCGTATTGTTCCGGCTCTCTCACTCCGAGCATGTTTAGATTAGGTCCGTTAATAATCAGAATATTAAAGTTTTTTTCCATAGATGGATATTACCATGAAAAATAAGTTTTGTAAAGATTTGTTACGGTTTTAGTATATAAATGTTACAAACTTGACATGTTGGTATATCATGCAAGTACAAACTATCCCAAAATCTCCTCCCAAGATTATTGTTCAAGTCGCAAAAAGTTGTGACTTTTTTTTTGCCCGCCGAGCAGAGCCACGAACGAAGTGAGAGCCCGACAATTATGTCGGTAATGAATATTCCGACTAATTGGAGGCGGTGGCGTTTATTGCGAGGTGGGAACAAATTTTACGTAGAGTGAAGTTGAACGCAAGTGAGCGAAACTCGAATATGTGAGGACATTAGTGAGTGGCAGCGTCAGCGTAACGAACACTTGTCCGAGCTTGAGTAAAATTCGACATTTTCCCGAGCAGAGCCACGAACGAAGTGAGAGCCCGACAATTATAAGTTACCTCACCCTACCCTCTCCTACTCAAGAATGCTGTAGGCGAGGGGGACATTTCATTACCTCCACCCCGCCCCTAGAGTTGTGAGGAAATTTCGGCAACAATTCTGGAGATGTCAGAACCGCCTATAGCGACTTCAAGGATTAAAGGGGCATAGATAAGCATAGTTTCACGATATGACATTGTATCCACATCTACAATATCAAATTCAACATAATCTTCACCAACATATTTAATTTTGCCGTATTCACCGTTCATTGCCCATTTCATGAATACGTATTTGTTTTCATATCCCTTAAGTTTGTCAATTAATCTCATTATAAATTTAATACCCTTACTAATAATATAATAACAATTTTTGATTGTTAGTCAATAAGTTTAAACGGTAAAAGTTTTAACAGAGCCGTCTTGGTGGTACAATCCTCCGCCGCATACGGTTTCAACAACTTTTAAAACAACATCACGCGGAGCATCAATTTGATTGAGTGCAAATTCTTGTCCCGAGTGTTTTATTTTGAAGATACATTTCTGTGTTTGATCAGGCGGAATGTATAATGAGGCGATTTCGTTTTCTAAAAGTCTTGTCATTTCTTCTTCTTTGTCTTTGGCATCTTGCATCAGGTCATTGTAGTTCCCTCGAATAGCCATAATACGATTAGCGGAAATGTGTCTGCCGTCATCTCTGAACAGAGATTGAGGCTGGAAATTGCATCTTGTTGTAAAACTCATTTTATGCCACAAAATATTAACAACCGCAATGGATTTGAGAGTATCGGATTCTACATATATATTTTGTGTCGTTATTCCGCGTGAAGAAAATGATTGTTTTAAATTGTCAGAAACAATATTCAAACAATCAATCATTCTTGAAAAAATATCATTTGTATTTATTGTGGAATTTTGATAATCCAAAAACTGTTTATACATATGTGAGGATATAAGTTCTACTCTCTCTTGAATAACTATATCCTTTTTTGTGGCTGTTTCGGAATTATCAAAACTTTCAAAATTATTTAACAATTTTATTTCCTTCTATAAGACATTTTTAAAATAAACATGTTTTGATGTAAAGAATTATATATGTTTT
This sequence comes from bacterium, assembly GCA_017477685.1. GTDB lineage: Bacteria > Cyanobacteriota > Vampirovibrionia > Gastranaerophilales > Gastranaerophilaceae > Zag111. Next base: position 5,679 of record JAFUUT010000174.1, read on the forward strand.
TGTAACAAAAGGGAATACTAAAATATACTTATTTGCAAAAATTATTATTTGAAAAATTATTGAAAATTGTTTGTAATGTCATAAATATATTCAAGTATTTGAGCAAAGTATTTCAAATCGGAATTTCCGTTCAGTACTAAATCAGCTTCTTTTCTAAACGGCTTAACATATTTTTCTCCTGCGTTGATAATGTATTGCCAATGTTTTAGCGCATTTTCTTCATCCTGATTGCGTTCTTCTATTGCGCGGGAAATAAATCTGCTTTTTCTTAAATTATTATCGGTTTCAACATATATTTTTATATCAAAAACATCTTTAACCGTATCATACATTGTCGCAATGCCTTCAACAACAATAATTTTTTGTGATTTAACATCAAATGCTTTTGGTACGGAAACTCCGGTACCGTTAGGAAGGTACATCGGGGCTTTTATATCAATGCCGTCAGCCAAATCTTCTAAATCCTGTCTTAATATATCAAGTTGGAAACTTGTAGGAGCATCAACGTCATAACCGTTATCTGTTAAACTGTCAAAAGATCCGTATTTGTTAATAAGTTCGGAAATGTCGTTAAAATAATTGTCTGTACTCAAAACAGTAACCGGCATGTCACGTTCTTCTATGACATTTTTAATCGCACGGCATATTGTTGATTTGCCGGAGGCCGATTCTCCCGTAACCCCGATTAACATACGTTTTTTGTGATTATTGATAATTCTTTTTGTAAAATGGCTTATAAAATTGGGGTGAATTGCATTTATAACCGGTACTTCTTGCTTTTTGTCATATAAAAATATTTGTTTGAATTGAGCTTGCAGATAAAACGCGAGAAGCTCTCGTCCTGATTTGGAGTTGAAGTCAGGCTTGAATATTTTATCTGAGTCTTTTTGTATTAAGGATTCCATGTTTTTTCCAACTAAACTATAGGATATGTATGTCATAATACACGAGAAAAAATTTTTTTGCTACCCTGTGAATAAAAAATTAATAAAAATTTATTTCTTGTGTATTATAAGTGTAAAAGAAACGTACTTTATATAAAAGTACGTTTCTTTTGATTTTTTTTATTTTTGCGAACTGAAAAGTGTATCAATTTCTCTGTTTAAATCGGAATGAGCTTTTTCTTCCGCTTCTTTAAGTAATGATTTATATATCTTGTATTCTCCTATACTTTCCAACTCGGGTACTTCTTTAAATTTGTCGTCGCCATAGAATTTTTTTACAAATCTTATTGTATTTTCAATAGACTGATTTTCGTCAGTAATATCGCAAAATAATGCTCCTGTATCTTGGTATACTCTTTTACCATCTAACAAAACTTGCCACCTGCGAGCTTGCCCGGAACGAATTTTTGAGCCGGGAACTCCTGTAATTTCAAATGTATCATGATTTTTATCTTCTTTAATAATTTTTAGTGCTGTGAAGAAATCAGATTTCTTCTTAACATCAACAGCGTTGCTATTTGCGTATTCAATACCGCTATTTAAGTATTTTGTTCTAACAATATCTGCTCCAAAAGCGGGTCTATAATTAAATTGTAAATTATCTATTTTCATATTACCTCCGTATTTTTTTCATCCAGTATTTCTTTAATTTTATAATTTAAATATGCATTAGCAAAATCATGTGCAGCTTGATATTCCTCTTGCAATCTGTGAAATTCTGCACTGTGGCGTTTCTTTTTAGATTTGCCTAATTCTTTGTATTGTTCACCTAATTGGTGATAATCATTTACGCATTCTTTTGTGTATTTGTCCATTTTTTCATAGCCGTAATTTTCTTTTACAAAATCAACGGTATTTCGAAGTGCCTGCGAGCCATCAGTTATAGAACCTGTCGGTATCCCCGGACCGGAATAAACAGTTTTGCCGTCAATTATTACCATCCAATCACGAGGTTTATCAATAGGGGCGGTATTGCTTTTCGGAACCCCTCGGATTAAGAAAGTGTCGTGTTCCTTATCGTTTTTAATAACTTCTAATGCTCTGTAAAAATTGTATTTTTCTTCAATCGAAGCATCTTTTAGTGCATATCTTTTGCCCTTTTCCAAGTATTTTGATTGTACAATTTGAGCTCCAAATGAAGGATTTACATTGTATTGTGCTAAGCTAATATTCATATTTTCCCCTTAAGATTTATTTATGTTTATATTAAAGATATAAAGATTTTTTTTTGCTACTCAAAGGAAAAATATTAACATATATTTACATTATGAATTTTTGATTTCTTTTTTCCACGTGTATAAAAAGTACAATCCCAAAACAAAATAAGTTGACCACATAAGAATAGTGGCAAAACACTGAGAACCTTTTGTGTATGCATCAATCCACATCAAAACACATAAGCCGTTCACAATTGTCCAGCAATACCACTGCTCAATACACCGTTTAACCGTTAAAATAAATGCAATAATTGATAAGACGGTTGTAATGGCATCTATTGCAGGATTTAAATCATTAAAATACTTCAAAATGAAATATGCACAAATTGAGCCGAAAATTGCAGCTAATGTATATATAATTTTTTCTTTTTTATGTAAGTTCGTTTTGTATATTTCTTGAGTGTCTTTTTTCAAATGGTTTTTCCATTTTGCTATTCCGACAAATTGCATAGGAAAATAATATAGCATATTCAATCCCAAATTTCCCCACAAACTGTTTTTAAATGAAATATATGAATAACAAATATTTGCAACCATTCCAAAAAAATAACACGAAATTTTGCCTTTGCCGGCTAAAATTGTTGCGCATATCCCGCATATTGCAGAAATCAGCGCGGCAGTTTTGTCTTTCATGTATATGGAAATTAGTGTAATAAGTAGTATTTCCAGCGGGAAAACTATTTTTTCGAATTTCCCCCAGCCTTCAAATTCCTTTTTTATAAAGTTTAGTACGTTTATATTATTTGTTTGCATGATAATTCCGTTCCGTCATTTCCAACCATTTAGCGTGGTTATAATTTTCGTAGCTTTTTGCAAAATTTATTAAAGATTTTACAAGCTTTCTGCCACTTGTTGATTTGCCTACAATAATATAATCTCCGTTGGCATTTTCGGCATACATTATTTCCTTGTGGATAATTTTTTCAACATTGCTTTTTGGATTTTTATTAATTATTTGTATAAGCCATTTGTGCATAAGCTCTAATGGTGTAGTTTTATGCATAATTAGTTCTTGATTATACTGTTGTAAAAATTTTGCAAATTCTGTTAATATCATATTTTTTTTACTCAAAAGGTGTTGTTGCTGCAAGACAGGTTATATCAAAAAATCCTTCTTGATTGAATTCTCTTATCATTTCCTCAAAAGTTGAACCTGTAGTGCATATATCATCTATCAAAAGCAGTTTTATATTTTTGTCTTTATTTGGGTCGACTTTGAAGGCTTTATCTAAGTTTTTCATCCTTTCAGTTTTTTTAAGTTTATACTGCGGTTTTGTATTTTTCACTCGTTTAATTATATCAAAATCAACTTTATATCCGCTAAGCTGTGATAATTCTTCCGCAACTAAATCCATATGGTTATATTTTCTTTGTTTTTTGCGGGCTTCATATATCGGTACGGGCACAATAACATAATTCCCGTTTTTATCCAGCATTTGCCAGTATTGATACATAAATTTTGCAAGATAAAATGCCAAATCTCTTTGATTGTGATATTTTAATCCTCTAATAATTTTTTGGAGTTTTCGTGAGTAAATGCCGGCACAATATATATCATAATTGTTAAAGCTGCGATTAACTTTTGCAGGTAAAAAATCCAATTCATCATAACAATCTGAACACAATTTTACGGACTCTTTCGATTTCCCGCAGCAGTAGCATTTCTTTTTGTATATCCAGTCTAATAAACCTAACAAAAAATCTTTCATAATCTAATCTTAACACAAATTTTGCAGTAATGTTACGAAATGTAACAGAATATTTAATGTGTGAAATTCAAAAAAATAAAAATACTTTATATAAATAAGAGAGATAAAAAATAAGAGGTAAGAGCTATGGCAATCGCTAATTTTCAAGAAAAGTTATTATTTTTCACACGACAAAAGAGTCGCATAAGTAATCAATTATCTAATGTTCAGATGAACCAGCTTGCGGCAACCAAAAAGATTTCCCAATCTCAGATGGAATATAATCAGGTACTTCAAGATTTGTATTATGATCCTGATTATGGTTATGGTACAGAGGAGTATTCAGAAATTTTATTGCAATTGCAGAATGACCACGAATTTGAATTAGCAAGTTTGAATGCTTGGGAATCTCAATTAGATTTACAAAAAGAAAATTTAGAAACGCAATTGAATGAGATTAACGGTTATGAATCAGCATGGCAAAAATTATTGATGCAAAATATCAAAGTAGATTTCACATTTGGAGGTCACGGCGGCGGAAAATAGTTAAAACTAAATATAAGATATTAAAAAGCTCGATAAATTATCGGGCTTTTTTAGCAAAAAAAAGACTGTCTCATAACTGAAACAGTCTTTTTTTGTATGAAATTATAAATTATGCAGATTTCCCTGCTTTTTCGATAATTTCTTTTTCTACGTTTGCAGGAACTTGTTCGTATTTTTGGAATTCCATAGAGAATGTTCCGCGGCCTTGAGTATTTGATCTCAAGTCAGTTGCATAACCGAACATGTTAGCCAAAGGAACAACGGCTCTAACAATAACGTTTCCTGTGTTGCCTTGAGGTTCTTGACCTTCAATTCTTCCTCTACGACGAGAAATATCACCGATGATTGTACCTGTAAATTCATCAGGAATTTCGATTTCAACTTTCATCATAGGCTCTAAAATACAAGGTTGAGCTTTTTTACAACCTTCTTTGATTGCCATAGAACCTGCGATTTTGAACGCCATTTCTGATGAGTCAACTTCGTGGTAACTTCCATCGTAAAGTTCAACTTTAACATCTATCATAGGATATCCTGCTAAGATACCGCCTTCAAGAGCTTCTTCCATACCTTTTCTTGCAGGTTCGATGTATTCTTTCGGAATAGCACCACCGACGATTTTGTTTTCAAATACAAATCCTGCATTTTCTTCAGCCGGTGAAATTCTAACTTTACAGTGTCCGTATTGACCTTTACCACCTGATTGACGGATGAATTTAGAATCCTGATCCGCAGTTCCTCTA
>JAFUUT010000175.1 GCA_017477685.1 bacterium
CTTTAGATATATTAAAAGAATATGCTAAAAGGGATTCCAGATTTGTTGTTTTTGAGCAGCAGAACAAAGGGCTCTCTGCTTCGAGAAATAAGGGCGTCGAAATTTCAAAAGGCGAATATATAGCATTTATTGATTCAGATGATTATATTATAAATAACGATTATTTTGAAAAAATGTATAATGCTTGTAAAAAATATGATGCAGATATTGCTGTTGCAAGTATTATAAGGGGACGAGAGGAGAAAAATGCAAGTTATCTTTTAGAAATTGAGGCAGAAAAAGTTACTTCTGACTACAAAGAAAAACTTCATATTTGCGATGTGCCTGATTCAAATTATGTATGGAACAAATTGTATAAAAAGAGTACTCTCGTTGCTTCCGGTGTGGTATTCCCTGAAGGTATGTTATATGAGGATTTATGGTATACGCACAAAATATTATATTATCTGAAAACGCTGGTTTCGGTGCCGGGAGTTGCATATTTTTATAGAAAACGTAAAAACAGTATTGTAAAAACTATGTCAACGAAGGCAAAAAAAGATAAAATCCTCGGAGTTGAGGAGTTGTATCGTTTTTTAGAGGATCATGATATTGATGTTTCAGAAATGAAAACGGTTGTGAAGAAGTATAAATTTTTAGGTTTGACCGTGTATAAAACCTTAACCCATCGTGGCAGTACAAAAAAGGTCTTATTTAATTTTATTAAATGGTAATCAATTTTATTTATAACATACTTTATTTGGGGATTTAATCCCCTCTTTTTTTGTATCAAAAGTTAATATGCCCTTGAATTTATACTATTTTTGTAATACTCTGGAGTAACGAGTATAGATAGAACAATATTGGAAAAGGTTATGGCTTTAAATTTTCAAGAACTGGTATTAAATTTACAAAAATTTTGGGCTGATTACGGTTGTATAATTGAACAGCCTTATGATATAGAAAAGGGTGCATCAACTATGAACCCTGCTACTTTTTTGCGTGTATTGGGACCTGAACCGTGGTCTACTGCTATGATAGAACCTTGCAGGCGCCCGACCGATGCTAGATATGGTGAAAATCCAAACAGATTGGGACATTATTTTCAGTTTCAGGTTATATTGAAACCTTGCCCTGATGATGCTCAGGAACTTTATTTGAGAAGTTTGGAAGCTATGGGGATTGATTTGTCAGAACACGATGTAAGATTTGTTGAAGATAACTGGGAATCTCCAACTTTAGGTGCTGCGGGTGTCGGCTGGGAAGTATGGCTTGATGGTATGGAAGTTACTCAATTTACATATTTTCAACAGGTCGGCGGGTTAGAAATCAAGCCTGTTGCATTAGAGCTTACTTACGGTTTGGAAAGAATAGCTATGTATCTTCAAAATAAGTCATCCGTATTTGATATTATGTGGAATGATAAGTTGACTTATGGTGAAATTTATCATCAAAACGAAGTTGAACAATCTAAATATAATTTTGAAGTATCTAACGCACAAGATTTGTTTACGGCGTTTGATTTGTATCAAAAGGAAGTAGACAATTGCGTAAATTCTAAATTAGTTCTTCCTGCATATGATTATGTATTGAAATGTTCTCATACTTTTAACTTGCTTGATGCAAGAGGTGTAATAAGCAAAGATGAAAGAAATAATTTTATCGGCAGAGTCAGAACAATGGCTTCTGCGGTTGCAAAACTGTATGTAGAGCAAAGAGAGGAAATGGGTTTTCCTTTGTGTAAATAGGACATTATTCTGAACCGGATTCAGGAACTTTGATAAAAAAGAGGTAGCCCCTCACCCTTACCCTCACCCAAACGGGCGAGGAAGTGTACGGAAAGGAGCAAGATGGCTGAAAAATTTAACAGGGCAACATTTACCCGCAATTTTTTGAAAAATATCACAAGAATTAAAAATCCCGATGAAATGATTGAGGATGCAAAATCTGACGGGTTGGAAAAGACTCTTGGTGTTTGGGATTTAATTATTCTCGGTGTGGGTGCAATAATTGGCTCAGGGATTTTTGCTGTTGTCGGTATTGCCGCTGCGGGAAGTGCTGACGGCTCAAGTCTTGGCGCAGGACCTGCACTTGTCATATCTATGATTGTTGCGGCTATTGCATGTATTTTTTCAGCGTTATGCTATAGCGAATTTGCCACAATGATTCCTGTTGCTGGTGGTGCTTATACTTATACCTTTGCGACACTCGGCGAATTTGCGGCTTGGATGGTCGGATGGGTATTGATGCTTGAATATGCGATTGGTTTTATTGCTGTTGCGTGCGCATGGTCAAATTATTTGATGCAGTTTTTGCAAATACTTCAATACAATTTGCTTCAGTACAATATGCATTTGCCGGAGTGGCTTGTAAATCCTCCTGTATGGCTGACAAATGATGTGTTTACTGTGGGTAAAATGCTTGCAGAAAACCCTGATTTATCTGTTCCAACACTTTTTGGGGTACCAATTTGTATAAATATTCCTGCTATTGCAATTGTTCTTTTGATGACTGCAATACTTGTCAAAGGAACAAAAGATTCTGCTAAAATGGCAGGATTAATGGTTGTTATCAAACTATCAGTGATATTTTTATTTGTGCTTGTTGGTGCTGCGTCTTTTCTTAAAACTCCGCCTCATTGGGTGCCGTTTAATATGCATACTTTTGCGCCGAATGGTATGGCAGGGATTTGGTCTGCAGCATTTTTGATATTCTTTGCATATATCGGATTTGATGCGTTGGCAACAGCCGCAGAAGAATGCAAAAATCCGCAAAAAGATTTGCCTATAGGTATTATTGGTTCGCTTGCCGTTACAACAGTTGTATACGTACTAGTTGCATTAGTTTTAACAGGTATGGTTGATACAAGCGGAAGTGTTTCTTTAGATTTTTTGAAAGCACCTATGGTTTATTGTATGAATATAATTGGTCATGATAAACTCGCAAGTTTAATTTCTGTTGGGTCTTTAGCCGGATTAACATCTGTACTTTTGGTATTAGAAATGGCGGCTACAAGAATTTTGTTTGCTATGAGCCGCGATCATTTTATATCTAAAAAATTCCAAGCAATTCATCCAAAATTTAAGACTCCTGCTCTGTTAACTTGGACTGTTGGGTTAATGGCTGTTATCGGAATTTTGACATTAGATTTGAATGTTGCGGCAGAACTTTGTAATTATGGGACATTCACATCATTTATAATAGTTTGTGTTGCGGTTTTGATTTTAAGGCATACGGATCCTGACAGAAAAAGACCTTTCAAAGTTCCGTTTTCTCCATATACACCTGCTCTTGGTATTATATGCTGCGGAGGGTTGATGGTGTATAAATTTATGCAGTCAGGAACCTCGGCACTGCTATTCCCTGTATGGATTGGGATTGGTGCTATTATATATTTGTTGTATGGTTTTATTCGTAATAGAGATAATGAAAACAAACTGCATAAAGAACTTGTGCATGGTAAGGTAGAAAAATAGAAAGTTAATGCTAATGAATTTTAAAGAAATTTGTCAAAATATATTAAAGAAAAGAAGCATAGATGATCTTGTTGCGACAAGTAAAAAATCTGAGCTTAAAAAAACTTTGAATGTTTTTGATTTAATTGTAATCGGTATCGGTGCTGTTGTTGGTACAGGGATATTTGCTATTATTGGTGCAGCAATTACAGGCAGTGCAGAAAGTGTTGGTGCGGGACATGCAGTAGTCATTTCAATGATTTTGGCGGGTATATCTTGTGTTGTTCCAGCATTATGTTACTGTGAGATAGCTGCAATGATTCCTGTTGCAGGCAGTGCATATACATACACCTATGCAACAATGGGTGAGTTTATGGCATGGATGGTTGGTTGGATTTTGATGCTTGAGTATGCAATAGGTAATATTACTGTTGCCAGTGCTTGGTCAGGTTATTTTATTAATTTTTTGAAAAA
>JAFUUT010000176.1 GCA_017477685.1 bacterium
AATCAGCTTGCCGCCTTGTCGTTTTAGATAATAATAGCCGTTAGAATTCATAACTTCATAAACATCCTTGGGATTATTGGCATTATAAAATTTTGTACCTGCTTTTAAGCCGAATATTCCGACACCTAAACCACCATCCATAAATACTCCGCCTTTACCGTAATTCAACCTGATTTCCTTTAACTGCAAATGTTCAGGAGTATAATATTCACTAAAATCATACTTGTTATACTTACTTGGGTCATCATGATGTTTTGCAGGATTAAATAAACAAATTGCCATTCGACCGTCAGGAGCGAGCCTGAACAAAGCAGGAACCGAAATATTACCTTCTTCACTTGATATTTTCCCGGCATTATAAGCACATTGCATAGGCAAATCAAACGGCCCGCCGCTATTTAAGGCATTACATTCAGGTTTGCGGCGAATTGCCATAACATCTTCAAACTCTTTTCTATGCTTATCTATAAATTTTTTATACTTCGCATTACTTTTTTCCGTCCATTCCTCATGACGTTTTGAGCGCCCTTTTATGTACATATTTCTTGTTTTGGTCTCACCGCCGGTCGCACCGTAATCATCACCGTCAAATAAAGTAGGAAGTCCCGGCATGGCTACGAGATATTTCATCATTCCTAAAAGCTTTGATATTGCCGGATCCAGAGCTTTTTCGAAAACTTTATTTGAATAATCCTTGCCTAAGGCAGGCGGCAATTTGTAATATGTCTTCGCCTGCTTAACGACAGAATCTATATTTACATCAAAAGGATTTACTCCAAAAGCATCCGCCTCAAAATACTTACCCATGTATCTGCCTGAAACTAAATCCGTAACAGCCATACATATTGCCTCGAATGCTTTGTTAAAATCTTCTTTTGGCAAATCTGAATAATCTTCATTCAGCACATCAATTGCGGCTTTATGAATTGCCATCCCCATAGCAACCGCCTTTGGAGACACCATTGAAAAATCATATGAATTAATTTCATCATCGGAAATATTATCGAGATACTTATTATTCAAAATCATATATGCTTGTTTACGGTATTCTCTATTATTCGCATCACATAAATCCGCATTATATAATCCCATATCCAAAGCCGCGCAATGCAATATTCTTGGTTTATCATGGTTGCCGACAAAATTATATGAATATAAAACAGACTCCAAAGGACCGAACTTAAGGAATGAATGCTCGGAACCTATCAATATATTTTTAACCTTGTCCGCTATTTCATTTTCAGGAACGTAAGAAGCATCTTCACATGACTTTGAAAACATTTTTGCCTGATCATTAAACAAAAAAGTGTAATTAGCAGGAGATATCATGCCGGTTTCCCGAAGGAGTTTGGTGACTATATCAAAATTATTCGGATATTTGGAGGATTCACGTCCCCAGGCATCTCTGTGCATATCATCAGTGTCAGTAATTTCAGGAACTATGTACGCATTTGGATTAATACCGTATATTGCGGATACAAATTGCGACCAAAAATCAATTGCAGACTGCATAGTATCTTCAAAATTTGCATTTTGATTATTCAATGCTTCAACATCTGCAATGTCTTTTGCGGCA
>JAFUUT010000177.1 GCA_017477685.1 bacterium
CGTCCATACAAAGATCTCGCGCCAGATTCATTATAAATCTTAGTATCATATATGCACGTTCTGATTCTTCAAGTTCTCTTACAAATGCCATATCAACTTTTAATACGTCAACCGGCAAATTTTTTAACATGTTTAGTGAATAATATCCGCTTCCGAAATCGTCCATTAAAACGGGGAAACCTTCTTCTCTAAAAACTCTGATTATAGACATGAGTTGATGTGAATTATCCATGTAAGCACTTTCAGTTATTTCAAGTTTCAACATCCACGGTTCAAGATCATACTTTTCAAGTAAACCAAGTAAAAACTCAAGTAAGTCAAGATTATAAAAATTCAATCGAGAAACATTTACTGAGATGGGGATAACCTCACCTGTTTCTTCACGTTGTTGCTTTATGAATTTACATACCGATTCCCATACAAATCGATCAACTTTGACGATAAATCCATTGCGCTCAAAGACGGGAATAAATTTACCGGGAGAAATCATACCGTTAATCGGGTGAAACCATCTGACTAATGCCTCAGCACTGACAATACTATCGTTTTTGATATTGTAAATTGGCTGTAAGAAGATTGTAAATTGTTCCTCTTGAAGTGCAGTTTCCATATCACGTACAATCATTTGATCCTGTAACATCAATTCACGCATACCGGCATCATAGTATGAGTACCGATTCATGTAATTGCCTTTAATCTTACGAAGTGCCATATTAGCGCGATCGCACATTTGGTCAACCGGCAATGCAGGATTATTGACAGGGTAAACTCCTGCGTAGAAGAGAATATTATGCCCAATTCCCAGCGATTGAATGGTGCTATCTAATCCAATTATTAATTTCTCAATATCAATTTTATCTTGCGGAACACACAAAACAAAATGATCTGCCTCAATTCTGCTGCACAATCCGATTGAAGAATCAATAGTTGACGTGAAGTAGTTAGCTGCCGTTCTCAAAATTAGGTTACCGGTCTCAATATGAAACAGGTCATTAATAGCTTTGAAGCAACTTATATCAAGGTAGATTATGTAATATTTTATGTCAACGTTAGATTGCATAAGTGCTGCTGCACGTTTATAAAAAGTTTCACGATTAATCAGACCGGTGAGCGAATCAATTTCAATGTAGCGGTGCATTTCAGTGATTTGTTCGTTGCGCATTGCCTGCATATTTTTTGTATATTCAAAATGCTTCATTACATTATGCACACGATAATGTACAACTGTTTGATTAAATGGCTTGGTTATAAACTCAAAAGCACCTGTATCTATAGCGATAGCACCGGAATCATCATCAAATGCTTTAATAATTGCGATAAGAGGAACCTCGGAAATGATATGATTTTCATTGAGTTGCGATATAAATTTAACATCAGCAAGTACAACATCAACTTTATATTTGTTGATTGCTTTTGCTGCTTCCTCATAATTTGTTGTTTCTATAATGTCATAATCATTTTTAAAAATTTGTCTGATTGAATTACGATTGTCTGAGTTTTCATCAACAATCAGCAAGTTCAACATTTCGTTTGTACTCAATAATATCGCCCTCTTTATATCGCTATTAGTTAATGTGAATATTCA
>JAFUUT010000178.1 GCA_017477685.1 bacterium
GTGCTTGATAAATCTGTGTCTGCCGGTATTTTCTTCTATTGTCCAGGTCGAAAATTTTCCTATATCGTGCATAAATGCCGCAAGTTTCAAATGCGCAAGTCGTGAAAACCCTCCAAAATCCACTTTTTGCAAATGCGATTTTGTATATTCATCAGCTTGATTGTATAGTTTTTGTACTTGTTTAACACTTTCTATAGAGTGATGAAATAAATCGAGATGATGATGTGCATTAGGCGGAACTTGTTTCAATTCTTTTACAAAGGGAAAAATAATCTCTAATATTCCAACTTCATCCATTTTTAACAGAGCCGAGTGAGTATACTCTCCGCTGAAAAGTTTCATCAGTTCGTATTCTATTCTTTCTTTGGCCGGTTGTTGAATAAGTTTAGAGTATTTTTTTGCGATATTCATTAACTCTTGCGAAATTTCAAAGCCTAAAATAGAGTGGAATCTGAAAATTCTTAAAAGTCTTAACGGGTCATCAGTGAAATTTTCTTCTTGTATTCCGTTTAAAATTTTGTTTTCAAAGTCTTTTAATCCGTTTGCGGGGTCGTATATCCCGCCTGTTTTTATATTTACCGCAATTGCATTCACTCTCAGGTCGCGGCGCATAATATCTTTTTCTAATGAGTTTTCTACAGGATTTGTAATATCTAAATAGTTGATTTTATCCGCTAAAACGACTCTGTAAATTTTGTTTTCATCATCAAGCGGTATAAATTTCGCCCCAAAAAATTCTGCGGCTTTTAAGGAAAAATCTTTAGCATCTTCATCTGTTACTATCAAATCCCTGTCAATAGCTGTTTTGTCAAGAAGAATATCACGCACTGCTCCGCCGACAAGGTAGATTTCGTTTTGGAAAAAACTTGCCAAATTATTTAGAATTTCGTCATCCTGTATTCTATTTTTTATAATTTGCGTATTCATATATTATATTCCCAATTGCAACTGTCGCTGCAGTTTCTGCGCGTAAAATCATATCTCCGAGTGTTAGCATTTCTATGTGATGTTTTTCAAAAAAATCAAATTCCTTTTGTGAAAAACCTCCTTCAGGTCCAATAATAATAAGTACTTTATCCCCGCTTTTTACAGGTTTGTCTTTAAAAGAATCTCTGATTGTTTTGTCTGCAATTCTTTCGCAAAATACTATAACTTTGTCAAAATGATTTTCAGATATTACCTTTTCTATTGTAGATGGCGGGCAGCATTTTGGAATTTGCGCTCTTTCGCATTGTTTTGAACTTTCATACATTATTTTTTGCCATTTGTCTGTTTTTTTATTTATCATTTCGTTGTTAAGTGCACAATTATCTGTTTTAATAGGATAAATTCCGCTGACTCCGAGTTCTGTTGCTTTTTCTATTAACAGATTTTGTGCGTCGCTTCTTAATGGACTTTGAGCAAGATACAGTTCAAAATCAAGAAATCTTTTTGATGGATATGATTTGTTAATTTTTGCTATAATCTCATTATTTGTTATAGATTCTATGATTGTTTCGTATTGAATTTTATTTTCATCTATAAGTAAAAGCTTTTCGCCTGCTCGGGCGCGTAATGAGCGAGCAA
>JAFUUT010000179.1 GCA_017477685.1 bacterium
TATTTCTTTTCTGTATTTATTTGTTTTTCTAAAAAAGATAGGGGTTAACCACATCCAATACAAGAGGATTTTCAGAATAAATGCACTCATATTAGAAATATTATATTTAATAAATCTTATTCTTGATAAATCACTCTGTATTGTACCAAAAGAAACATAATCTTCAAGTGCACCATCATCTACTCGCGAATCAGAATTACCTTGCAAATGAATAATTTTAGGTCCATCAATAATCTTTCTTAACAACCCGTTTTGCATAATTTTCCATTGCAAATCGGTTTCTTCGTAATACAAGAAAAAACGTTCATCGAAATACGCATTTTTATCATTTATAACAAACAAATCTGCTCCCGTAACATAATCAACATTTCCAATATACAATTGGTAATTATTAGATGTCGCATACTTTTTATAATTCAATCCCAAAATGTTAAATATGCATTTAATATAAACAACAATAATTCGCCTGATAAATTTGGCAATTTCGATTGAGGCTTTAGGAAAAGAGCAATACGAATGGTTCACTTGTAATTCTTTATCCATCAAATTGCAACCTAACGCTCCAATTTTATCTTTTTCCAACGAATTTTCCCAATAATCAAAAAAGATTTTGACAGCATTATTGAGCAAAATTGTATCGCTGTTCAAATAAAAAATATATTTGCCTTTAGCAATTTTTAAACCTCTGTTGTTCGCTGTTCCAAAACCTAAATTAGCATTATTCTCAATCAAAATGACTTGCGGAAACTCTTGCTTTATCATCTTTACAGAATCGTCTTTTGAACCATTATCTGAAACTATTACTTCAAAATCAATATCTTTCGTATGCTCAAAAACAGATTTTAAACAACTACGAGTAACATCGCAAGTATTATAATTGACAATAATAATAGAAACGTCCATTATTTATCCAACATATATTTAAGTCTAAAAACAAATTTTGTAACGATAAATAATAAATTTACCATTGTAAAGAACAAGAAATAGTAAAAACCGATTTTAGCACTTAACATAAAAATAATAGGATAAATTAGTGCAGTATTAGGAAATTCACATAGATTTGTAAAAACAAACCGAATTAAATACGTAAAAGAAATGTTCAACGTACCATTACTCTGCCCTGCATTATTATCGTCCTTCAAATGCATTAACTCAAAACAATAGACTATTCTTATTGATAATTCCGCTGTTACATATACAAACATCGCTATCAAAACCCAAACCGTATCATATCCCAACTGAATAAAACTATATCCGAAAGCAGCTATATACAGCGGATGATTTATCATGTGAGCATAATAATCAATGTCGGTTCCATACTTTGAAAATCTTTTTGTAATGCGTGCAACTTCTCCATCACTCAAATCTGTGATGTACCAAAGATGTATGAAAAATGTTCCGAGAATCTTGCACCATAATTGAGGCAACGCAAACAATGCCGCTCCAATAATTCCAAAGATTATCATACACAAAGTAACAACATTCGGAATCATTTTCAGTTTCAAAGCCACCATCGTTATAAATGGTGAAAATATACGTGCATAATTGTCAATAAAAATACCCTTTAACCATCCATAGTCAGAATGTTGGTATTCGTTGTAAATAGTTTTATAATTCATTATTATTTTGCATTTATTACTCTGATTTTCGTATAAAGCGCTTTGTACGTTCTTCTATGATTCTTAAATAATTACGTTTCATTTTTTCTGAAAGGAAACTATTTGATACTAATTGTATTGACCGTTTAGGAATATTCATATAATGTTTTAAAACACTTTTTATATCACATGCTGAAAGACCGATAAACGTACCAAATCTTTCA
>JAFUUT010000180.1 GCA_017477685.1 bacterium
CGATTTCTATTCAATGTTCAAAGCATTGGGCGACAAACCTCTTACAGTTCGTTTGTTAGATCCGCCTTTACATGAATTCTTGCCTTCTAAGATTGAATTAGTTGAAAAAGTTGCAACTAAGAAAGCTTTAGGTCAAGATTATGCTGAAGATGAAAAAATGCTTGAAATCGTTGAAAACTTGTCAGAATCTAACCCAATGATGGGATTGAGAGGATGCCGTTTAGGATTAACTTATCCTGAAATCAACGAAATGCAAGTTAGAGCAATCTTTGAAGCTTGCTGTGATTTGACAAAAGAAGGTCATCACATCCAACCATGGATTATGATTCCTTTAATCGGTCATATTAACGAATTGAAAACTGCAAAAGCAACATTGGTTGCAGTAGCAGAACAAGTTATGAACGAAAAAGGCATAAGAGTTGATTACAAATTTGGTACTATGATTGAAATTCCTCGTGCAGCTTTGACAGCTAAAGAAGTTGCAACAGAAGCTGAATTCTTCTCTTATGGTACTAATGACTTGACTCAAATGACATTTGGTTATTCAAGAGATGATGCAGAAGGTAAATTCTTGAAAAATTATGTAGAACAAAAGATTTTACCTTACAATCCGTTTGTAACATTAGACTTCAACGGTGTTGGCAGACTTATTGAAATGTCAATTGACGAAGGCAGACAAGTTAATTCATCACTTGTTGGCGGAATTTGCGGTGAACACGGCGGTGATCCTGATTCTGTAAAATATGCTCACAGAATTGGCTTGAACTATGTATCTTGCTCACCATACAGAGTTCCTCAAGCAAGACTTGCTGCAGCTCAAGCAGTTATTGAATGCAAGAAAGCTGCTAAAGTATAGTTTATAACACAATAAAAACAGGTCGTATCACTTGGTGCGGCCTGTTTTTTGTGTGTGAATTTATATTTTGAAAATATACTTAACATTACTTAATTTTTTTTTGAAAATATTAAAGAAAAATTTTTAATTTGCCGATTTTGTCCGTATAGCATTTAAATATTAGGAGAAAATCATGGTAGATGTTAACAAGGTAAACCAAATTAATGCGCAGTATGATAACAAAACCGTAAAAATAGCTGATAATAAAGGGCAAGTTCACGAAGTAAAATTAAGTATTTTTCAGGATGGCATGGCTGTAACATCTGATACAAAAGATATTGCTTCTTATTTTAACTTTAATAAAAATGGGAAATTAGAAGCAGATGAAGTTGCGGTGTTAAAAAAAGTCATATCTGATTATGCAGGTGCGGATAAAAAATTAGAAGACAAAGAAATTTTGCAAATATTTGGTATGACCTCAGAATCTCCGAATGCGGCAAAAATGTTGCAGCAATTTAAGAATATGGTTGAACATCAAGCTGCAGGAACTCTTTCAAATACTGTTACAAATGAAGACGGAAGTAAAAGGACAGAGTCCTTTAATGCTGACGGTTCCGGTACTGTTGTGGAGGTGTCTGCAGGCGAAAATCCGAAAAGAACAACATCTTATTATGGCAAAGGAAATGTACTGCTTAAAAAAGAGCAGGCAGATGCTAGTGGTACGACAACTTGTGAATATACAAATAATGAAGAAGGACAACCCGTTTTGGCAAAATCAAGTTTTGTTGATAAAGACGGTAATACTGTTTCAACTACTGAGATAAAATATACCTACGAAAATGGTAAAAAAGTTGCCTTAGAAGCAAAAATTACTGATAGCAAAGGCGAAATTACAACAAAAGAAGAAAAATATACATATAATGAGCAGGGGTTACTTGTTAAAACCGAAGGTGTAAAAACAAAACCCGCAAAATTAAAATTGCCAAACGGTCAAACGGGCAATTCGGTAGAAGAATATACAGAAGAACGTGAATACCACCCTAACGGTGAATTGGCAAAAAAAGTAAAAACAACCGGTAAATTGAATTTGGCAGGCTCGGTTTCAACATCTTATTACAATGAAAATGGACAGCTAACCCGTCAAGAAATGCAGAAAAATCAATTGAGAATCGGTAAAGATAAAAACGGGGGCATGACTTTAAGACAAGAAACGACTACTCAATCCGTTGATTTTGAATATCATTCTAATGGTAAAAAATCTAAAACCATTATAAAAAATGTGGA
>JAFUUT010000181.1 GCA_017477685.1 bacterium
GATTTGACATTGAATTCGGATAACGATAATTCCGAGGTATAAAATAGCCATCTTACCTCTGTTTTTTTGTTGAAAAATAAATATGTTCTTGATACACTAGTGTTTGCATTAGAGGAAAGAAGGGATTTTGAAATGAATAAAAGAGTTTTACTATGTATAATGGATGGTTGGGGAATTTCTACAGGCTCTGAAAAGTATGATGCAACAAAACTTGCTAATCCTGTTAATGTCCCAAGACTGGAAAAAGAAGAAAAGTTTATAAAGATTAAAGCTGACGGTGAAAATGTAGGTTTACCCGCAGGGCAAATGGGCAATAGTGAAGTCGGGCATTTGAATTTGGGTGCCGGCAGAGTTGTTTATCAGGATTTGTCCAGGATAAATAATGCCATAAAAGACGGCTCATTTTTCAAAAATGATAAATTTTTGGCAGCAGTAGAACACGTAAAGAAGAATAATTCTGCACTTCATATATATGGACTTGTTTCCACAGGCGGTGTGCATTCCTCACTAGATCATATTTTGGCTTTAATTCAATTTGCGGCTCAAAACGGTTTGACAAAATTTTATGTGCACGCATTTTTAGACGGTCGTGATACTCCGCCGACAAGTGCTTGTGAATATTTACAAAGGGTTGAAGATGAATTAAAGAAATACAATCTTCCTCCTGTTGCGACTGTTGTTGGTCGTTATTATATAATGGACAGGGATAATCGTTGGGAAAGAGTTGAAAAAGGCTATAATGCTCTGTTATTTGGTGAAGGCGATAAAGCAAATTCAGCTGTTGAAGGTGTTAAAAAATCATATGAAAACGGTGTGACAGATGAATTTGTTCTTCCGATTGTTGTTGGCGGTGAAGAATCAAGAATTCACGACAATGATGCTATTATATTCTTTAATTTCCGTCCTGACAGAGCAAGAGAGATTACAAAGGCTATAAATTTTGCGGATTTTGACGGATTTAACCGCAAAAAAGTTCTCAAAAACATCTTGTATACAACAATGACAAGTTATGATGCAAGTTTTGATTTCCCTGTTGCATTCCCGAAAGAAAAACTTGTAAATATTTTGGGGGATGTTCTGGAAGCTAACGGTATAAATCAATTTAGAACTGCCGAAACAGAAAAATATGCGCACGTAACTTTCTTCTTTAACGGTGGAATAGATGAGCCGCAGCCGCACGAATCAAGAGTTCTTGTTCCGTCACCAAAAGTTGCAACATATGATATGCAGCCAGAGATGAGCGCACCTGAGGTTTGTGAAAATGTTTTAAAAGCTATAAATGACCCTAAATATCAGTTTATTTTGGTAAACTTTGCAAACCCTGATATGGTTGGTCATACAGGCGTGATTGAAGCGGCAACTAAGGCTTGCAAGGTTGTTGATGAATGCGTTGGCAAAATTGCGGATGAATGCAAAAAACACGGTGTTGTGATGCTTTTGACTGCAGATCACGGAAACTCCGAAACGATGTTCAATGAACAAACCGGAAAACCTCATACGGCGCACACAACAAATGAAGTTCCTTTTGTTTTAATCAATGGGCCGGCAGGTGTTGAATTAAAACAGACAGGTGCATTATGCGACATTGCCCCTACAATATTGCAATTGTTTGGAATTGAGCAGCCAAAAGAGATGAGTGGACAATCATTGATAGTAACAAAGTAAATAAGTACATAAGTAGGTTAGTTACTCCAATATATAACGATTATTGCTAATAATAAATACCCGACAAGTACTTATCTACTTATATACTTGATTACTTAACTACTTTACAAGGAAAAACAAAATGACAAAGAATGCTACTGACAACTTAAATATAGATTTTTCATTTAAAAAGAATAATGTTGATGAATTATTCTTCAATTTGAGCGAAGATCCTGAGGGATTTAAGAATAAGGATTTTCGATATACATTAAGTATGATTTATCAAATTGTAGAGGATGAGTTTGCGGGAGTATTTTTGAGCCCGAATTCTCCGACTCGTAATACTAATTTTTATTTGATTAATCAGAATGGCAAATATTCATTTTTTGTCACACCTACAAATAATTTTGAGTATTATTTAAAATCAAAAGGGTCATTATTCAGATTCAGACCTGAAGAATTGGACGGAGTAAGAGGATATTTTCTTGCTTGGGATTTGGTAATGGATTATTTTGGTGGGTTTGGTAATGTTGTTGATCATGAAGCATTGTCAGAAACTTTTATTTATCTAAATAAATTGACTTATTTTGTGATGAAATTAATTGAAAAATTGTATTTCATTCCAACGGTAAAACGTAATGGTCAAATGTTTCGCATAATTTATGAACCGATTATCAACAATGCTCAAATGGCGCGTATAGTCAATCAATTTGAAGAATGTATGCCTAAAGACCTTTTTATAAAAGGTGAAAAACCAAAGAATTTTATTTATGAATTTATATATGAATATTTGAATTATGTTATTTATAAGTTTTTAAATATTAAAATGTTCCGATTTAGAGATGTTCAGTCAGGGACATACCTGTTAAAAGATTTAGAAAGAAAATCTGTTCTCAAAGGTAAAGATTTGTCGGAAAGTTTTACAAACTGGTTTGATGAATTATATTTAGGTAAATATGATGTTATACCATTCTTTAAAATTGAAAAGCAGGAAGATGAAGTTTTCAGACTCAAAGTATATATTAAAAACAGAAAAACTGAGGAGGAAGTTCCTGTTGACAAGTTGTACACGGATGAGGATGTTTTTGGCGCAAAGGCAAATGATATTGCCAGAATTGTTGAAAAACAATTGAATTATGCTCTCCGTTATATGCCTGAACTTGAGGATTTGTTCGAAGATGAAGAAAAATTGTATTTAGATTTGAACTTGAATGAAGTTTATCAAATTATTACAAAAACCGCATATTATCTTCAAAAAGCTCAGATTGAAGTTATTTTGCCAAAAGAACTTTCAAATATTGTTATTCCTCGTGCCTCAATAAATGCAAAGGTTAAAGAAGCTCGTGACGGGGATTTGGCGGATTTAATAAACAGTAATTCTTCAAGTCTGTCTTTAGAAGATATTTTAGATTTCTCATACGAAATTGCTATCGGAGATGACAAAATATCTTTGGATGAGTTTCAAAAACTTGTTGATGGAAATAGCGGTTTAATAAAATATAAAAACAAATATGTCTTAATTGATAAAGATGAAAGTAAAAAGATTTTTGAACAAATTGCAAAAGCTAATTTCAAAACATTATCAAGAATGGAACTTATTCATGCATCTTTATCAAAACAATTAGATCAATATGATTTTGATTATGATGCAGCATTTGCAAGAGTATTATCTGATTTTACAAAGCCTGTTGATATAACGCTTCCTCAGGAGTTGAACGTAGAATTAAGACCATATCAAGAAGTTGGGCTAAAATGGCTATGGACAAATATTTCAAAAGGCTTCGGTGCTTGTATGGCTGATGATATGGGGCTTGGTAAAACAATTCAGGTTATTAGTTTAATTCTGAAGATGAAAGAAGAAAAGAAACTTAAAAAACCTGTTTTGGTAATTTGTCCGACTACCTTAATGGGTAACTGGATGAAAGAGCTTCAAATGTTTGCTCCAAAA
>JAFUUT010000003.1 GCA_017477685.1 bacterium
ACAAAATTTCTGATAAAATCGAAGGAGCTGCTACAGTTATTATGGGGTTCGCAGGCCCTGAAAACGGCAACTCAAATGACAAAATATATTTAAGAGCGGTAAATCAATTTTTATTCGGACTTGCAAACGCAAGAATTAAAGACATAGAACAAAAATATTCAACTCGAGTCATTAACCAACAGGAAAGACTCGGAACAAAACCGAGTGACAAAACAGCCATACTGCTTGAAGCATCTTTGCCTGAAAATAACGTAGAACCAATGCTTAAGGATATGTATCAGGTTCTGAACAGTCTTTCAATGTACCCGCCTACAGAAGCTGAATTTAATGCGATTAAAACTCATATCAAAAAAGTTAACTCTCAAGCATTACAATCTTCATATGAGTTAAATCAGCATATAGGTATGAATTTCCTCAACGGAGATAAATACCAAACCGCAAATTACAGTTATATTCTTGACAATATGACTTATCAAGACTTTATAAATACCGCAAGAAAGTACTATGACCTTAATAAAGTATCCTTAACAATAGTTCACCCTAAAGGAACAAAACCGGAAGATATTCAAAATAATTATTCAAACCATACAACTAATCAAGTTCCTTTTAGCGGAAAAAAACAAGTATCTTTTAGCGGTAGAAATGAAAAACTTCCGACAGAAATTGCAAAAATCAGAGAATTTTCAACTCCAAACAATTTTAAAATCTCAATGCAGGACTCAAATAGTGATGTTGTAAATTACAATATTTCTTTAGTCTCGAATAAAATAATAGGACAAAATCCTGTGGTAACAGAAGTACTTAATGAAATGCTGCAATACTGCGGAACATACTATAGGGACAAAAACAATTTAGCTTCAATTTATGACTATAACGGAATAAATAAAAATATTGCAGCCGGAGATGATTCCACAGGAATCAATGCAGATTTCCCTGTAGACAAAACCGACGTCGCACTGGCTTTGTTCAGAGAAAACATCCTTACACCTGCTTTCACTCAAGACTTATTTGAAAAATCAGTACGCAAATGTCTTGATAAATATCAGACAATGGAACCGTCAGCATACGACAAATACGATCAGGAAATGTATAAAAATCTCCCTGACGGAGTATCAAAAGAAGAAAGAATTCAACAACTTTCACAAATTACACTTGGGGACGTCATAAATCTGTACAATCAGCTTCTTGCAAACGGTCAGGGACAAATCACAGTAACAGGTCCGTTTTCAAAATACCCCGGGCTGGTAAACTCAATATATAATAACGCAACAAGCTATCATATGGCTCAGCCGAATGACATTAGTTTACAAAATGTGTATACTCCGACAGAAAAAGCAAAAGTATTCACAAAAGAAACTAATAAAAATCAAGCAATGATATTAGAAGGTTTTAAATATAAAACAAATCTGAATGCGAAAGATTCAATCTGTCTTGAACTTTTGAGCTACATCTTAGGCGGCTCATCATCTTCAAGACTGTTCAAAGATTTGAGAGAACAGCGTCATTTGGCATACTCTGTCAGAGCATATCAACATAGAACAAATGATATGGGCATGATGACATTGAGAATCGAAACTACTACAAACAATACCGAAACAGGTGAAAAAACTCTTGATAACATTAAAAAATCCATAGACGGATTTAATGAAAATATCAAAAAGATTTCGACGGAAAAGATATCGGAAGAAGAACTTGAAACCGCAAAAAAAGCATTGAAAAATATATTCCTTCAACCGACAGAAATGGATGAATGTCAAAACCTTATGCTTGTAAACGGTATGAGAACTCCTTACGGTGCATATTATGCAAATGAAAGATATAAATTGATAGATACTATAACACCGGAAGACATTTTAAACACTGCAAAATATATATTTAGCAACAAACCTGTCTATTCTATAGCCGGAACAAAAGAAGCTCTTGACAGCAATCAGGAATATTTAAAAACCCTTGGAGAAATCAGCTGATTGCATCCTGAATTTGTTTAACAATTCTTTCAGCACCGTCAAATACCGCTAAAGATTTTGCAGTGCTTTGCATATTAACGAGCTCAGCCTTATCATTTACTAAGGATGAGATATTACTCATTAAAGAAACATCATCCGCATCTGAGTCTTCCAAATACAAACCTGCACCTTTTTCAAACATATAACGGGCGTTCTTCCTTTGATGATCAGCTGCCGCATACGGATAAGGTATAAATATAGTCGCAACACCGCTTGCACAAAGCTCAGATATACTTAAAGAACCCGCTCTTGAAATTGCAATATCAGAGGCTTTCAAAACAGACACCATATTGTCAAAGTAAGGTCTAACAATAATATCATTATTATTTTCATATTCAGGGTATACTTTTTTCAAAGAAGCCGTAACCTCATCATAATTCTTTCTTCCAGTTTGGAAAATAATCTGAAGCTCCAGCTTTTCTGATAAATCTTTCAGTATAGGAATAACAGAGTTATTAATAGATTTCGCGCCTTGCGAGCCTCCCATTATGCACAAAGTGCATTTCTTATCTGACAAAGACAACTCCTCACATGCTTTTTGCTTTGAAATCAAAGAAAACTCTTTCCTGATAGGATTCCCATTTACAAAGCAATTTTTATTTTTAATTTTTGACTTCGCAACATCAAAAGCTACAGAAACACTCTTTGCATAAGGCGCGAGTTTTCTTGTTACAAGCCCCGGATTTGCGTCACAATCGTGCATTACAAACGGAACTTTCATTGTAATTGCGGCGAATAGAACAGGAGCAGAAACATATCCTCCTGTACCAAAAACAGCATCCGGTTTATATTTTAAAATATAATAACAGCACTTTAGCCAGCCTGCAAACATAAGATATGACCATTTTATGAATTCGAAAGAAAATTTTCTCGGCATACCGGAACTGTAAACAGGTAAAAAAGTATATGTCTTTGAACTTACAATATTTTTTTCCATATTATTAGGATTACCTACATAAAAAATATTTGCATCTGCATCAGCTGCCATTAACGCATCTGCAACGGCAACTGCGGGATAAATATGTCCTCCGGTACCACCGCCGGTTACAAAATAAACTTTCTTAGACATTTTCAACAGTCCTTATTTTTCTTATTCTTTGCTTTGATATATTTAGCAATATTCCAACCATACCAAGAAATACAATTATTGAAGTTCCGCCATAGCTTATAAATGGCAGTGTAACACCAGTTACAGGCAAGAATGAACTTGCAACACCCATATTCAGAAAAGCTTGAAACCCGAAAATAAAAGTTATACCTATAGCCAAAAGCTTTCCGTACATATCCGGACACCGTTTTGAAATTCTAAACCCTCTATGGACAAGTGCTGCAAATAATCCTACGATAAAAAAGCAACCTAAAAAGCCAAATTCCTCTGCAATAATTGAAAATATGAAGTCTGTATGGCATTCAGGCAAATATGCAAGTTTTTGTATAGACCCGCCATACCCTGTACCGCTAAAGCCTCCCGAAGCAAAAGCTATCAATGACTGGATAATATTATACCCCTTGCCTTGAGCATCACTACCGGGATTCAGCCATATAGTTATTCGGTCCATTTGATAACCGTGCAACAGCTTCGGTATCATAGTCAAAATACCCAAACCGGCAAGCGCTCCGCCAACTCCCAGAACAATCAACGGGCCGCCGGCTGCAATGTACATACCAACAGTCGCCATAAACAATATTATTACCATACTCAGGTTTGGCTGCTTAAATATCAGCAGAACAATAATAAGCAATGGTATATAGACCTTGCACCAGGTCTGCGAATCAAGAAGTTTAACTTTGTCTTTAAAAGTAGATGCAAGTATCATACAAAAAAGCGGTTTTGCAAACTCAGACGGCTGCAGCTGCAAAGGCCCAAACCCAAGCCACCGTCTGGCGCCATTGATCTCAACACCAAGAGGAGTAAAATCGACTAAAAAAAGCAAAATTGCCACAATCCACAAACATTGGACATTATACCGCTCCAATTTATGATAATCAAACCGAGCCAAAAAGCACATTACAAAAAGCCCGACAACAGAATATACCCCTTGCTTCAGTAAAAATGATATTAAGCTTGACCCCTCACGCATACATTTTGGTGCTGTAGCGGAAAAAATTGCTAAAAAACCAATAATTACGAGAAAAGTAACAATAATTATCAGCGGTTTATCCGGAGCTGAAACAGAACCGTTATCCTTACAGTTCTTTCTTTTAGCTCTTTCTTTTTCCCGATATGAAGACTTATACTCGCGATAGGACATAATCTTTAAAGACCTTTCCTCTATGTTCATAACTGTCAAACATATCAAAACTTGCACAAGCAGGAGAGAGCAAGACTACATCCGCACCCGACTCAACAGATTTGTCAATCGCATCTTCCATGGAACCCGCACTTATTATATTGTTAAAATGATGTTTCCTTAAATTTTGTTCAAATCTTTCTTTAGCTTCCCCTATCAGAACTACAGTATGTATATGCCCATTTACGGCTTCACAAAATTCGTCTAAACTTGTATTTTTATCCCTGCCGCCTGCGATAAGAGCAACATTCCTGTCATTAAAAGAATTTATGGCAACAATAGCCGCCTCAGGATTTGTAGCTTTTGAATCATCGTAAAAAGTTACACCATGGCTTTCACAAACTTTTTCCAACCTGTGTTCCGGAGCTTTGAACTCCATTATTGCCTGTTTTATTGTTGAATTGTCTAAACCGGTCAACTTTGCACAAATAATTGAGCACATAATATTTTGATAATTGTGTTCGCCAATGAGAGGACATTCGCTGATGGAAATTATATTTTCAGCGACATCATTATATTTGTAAATAATATTATTATCCTCAATATAACAACAATTTGGTCCGATATTACGTGCAAAAAGGAACAGTTCGCCCTCAATTTCTTTTGAAAATTCATACAGCTTGGGATCAGCAGCATTTAAGACACAATATTTTGCCGTCTGCGGCTTACGAAATATTCTTGCTTTTGCATTGAAATAATTTTCAAGCCCGTTGTGCCAATCAATATGATCAGGAGTAAAATTAGTCCAAACAGCGATATACGGCTTTAAAGAGGTACTCATATCCAGTTGGAATGAACTTGCTTCACAAACAAAATAATCCAAATTCTCATCTGCAATGGAACAAGGCGGAGTACCGATATTTCCGCAGGCCATAGTTTTTAATTTTTTGGACAATATATGCGCAGTAAGAGAGGTAGTTGTGGTTTTTCCGTTAGTACCTGTAATTACAATAAACGGGATGTCACATTCTCTATACGCTAATTCCAACTCGGAAATAACAGGAATCTGTTCTTCTCTTACTTTTCTTATAATTTCACTGCGAGGAGGAATACCCGGACTTGTAACCGCCATATCAGCCCCTTTGATAAATTCTTGCGAATGTCTGCCGTATTCAACATGAATACCCATATCCTCCAAAGCTTTTACCTGATCGGATTTCTCTTTTGTCGTAACATCTTTTGACTCTGTCAAATATACATCCGCACCATGTTTTTTAGCAAAAGTTGCAGCTGCAATTCCACTTTTTGATAAGCCTAAAACAAGAACCTTTTTACCTCTCACACTCATTATATAATCCCCTTACTGAATAAAATATACAAAACAACCGCAAGCACAGAGCATAAGAATGAAAATATCGAAAATACACAGACGACTTTTTTCTCACTCCATCCTGACTTCTCAAAATGATGATGAATAGGAGCCATTTTAAACACTCGTTTTCCTGTTGTTTTAAAACTGGTAACCTGTATAATAACAGACAAAGTCTCTATTATAAATATTGCCGAACAAAATAT
>JAFUUT010000182.1 GCA_017477685.1 bacterium
CGTAATAGCTTGATCCCCATCTTCTAATGATATTTCGGTTAATCCGTTATCAGTTATTATTTTTTGCCAGTTTATCTATATATTCTGTTTCAAATTTCATATGTATACCTCTATAATTCAGGTCATAAAGAAATACAGTTCTTTTTTATAACCTTTTATACCCTATCTAAGTATTCATTAGTTCGGGTGTCTACTCTAATGATATCACCATTTGCAACAAAGAATGGTACGTTTACAACTGCACCTGTTTCTAATGTAGCAGGTTTTGTTCCGCCTTGAGAGGTGTTTCCTTTTTCTGAAGGAGGAGTATCAACAACTTCTAACTCTACGTGCGGAGGAATGTCAACACCGATTACTTTGCCTTCGTGTAGTAATATCATAACATTCATATTTTCTTTTAAATACTTTTTACCGTCGCCTACTTGAGCTTCTGCAACGTGTAATTGATCATATGTTTCATTATCCATCATCACATAATCAGAACCTTCTTTGTATAAATATTGCATTTCGCGTCTGTCCAAAGTAGCTTTTGCGACTTTTTCTCCGGCTCTGAATGTTTTTTCAACAACTTGTCCTGTCATAACGTTTTTTAATTTTGATCTGACAAATGCCGAACCTTTTCCCGGTTTTACGTGCAAAAATTCTACGACTGACCAAAGTCCGTTATCTAACTCTATTGTCAAACCTGTTTTAAAATCGTTTACTGAAATCATATTTTTCCCCTTATATATCTCTTTATCTTATTTGTATTCGGATAATAACATAAATATGAAAATTTTTCAAAAAATGTACTATCTTGTTACAATGCTTTTCATATAACAAAAAAATACCTTCCTTTGCAGAAAGGTATTTTTGTTTTTATTTAACATTTTCAAGTAAAAGTAAAATAAGCTTCATAAAATCATTTTTTACTTTTGCCGCTGTTTCAAGTACTTCTTCGTGTGATAATTTTTTTGAAGAAATTCCGCTTGCGTAGTTTGTAATACAACTGATTCCGATTACATCCATCCCGCAATAATTTGCGACTATCGCTTCCGGTACGGTTGACATTCCTGCGGCATCCGCACCTATTATTCTTGCCATATTTATTTCCGCCGGTGTTTCATATGATGGTCCTGATGATGCAATGTATACCCCGTGTTTAATGTTTATTTTGAGGTGTCTTGCAGCTGCGTCTACAATTTTTATCATATTTTTATTGTAAACTTCGGACATATCAGGAAATCTTGGACCTATTCTGTAATCATTCGGACCTATTAACGGATTTTGTCCCATAAAGTTGATATGATCAGTGATAACCATTAAATCTCCCGGTTGAAAAGATTTGTTAATCGCTCCTGCAGCATTAGTTAAAATTATTGTTTTTACTCCCAGGGCGCGTAAAACTTTTATCGGATAGGTTATTTCTTCCATTGAGTAACCTTCATAATAATGGTTTCGACCCTGCATCATAACGACAGGTCTGTCATTAATATGTGCAAATACCAGCTGTCCTTTGTGTCCGGATACTGTTGAAGATACAAAGTGCGGAATATCAGAATACGGGATGGCAAACTCGTTATATTTATCTGCCAGTTCTCCCAGTCCTGAGCCCAAAACAATTCCTATTTCCGGAGAAAAACTTTCTGTGTAAGTGTTAATGTAATCTATAGAATCATTTATCATAACTAACCCCTAATCATAAAAATACACAAATAGCCTCTATTAAGCTTTTGTGTATTTTTTTTATTAACCTACCAATCTATTATCGTCAGCTTCTGAAGCTTTAACCATAAGAGCGTGTTCTACGGGATTCTCTCTTGTGTAGTTAGAATCGTGTGTATCTTCAAATCCGTATTCTTCACGTGCTTTTTTAGCTTGACTTTCTTCTACCAATTTTTTTGCGAGTTCAGCTATCTCATATACTAATTTATATCTGTTATCGGAATTTTCATTTAATTCCCAAGCTATTTTTACGATTTGGTTCATTTAATAATCCTCACTTTTTACCTTTGATTTAATCATATAATATAAATAATTTTTTCGCAAGTATTATAAAAAGACATAATATTTATTATAGGAATGAGTTTGAAATTTAATTATATTTCTTTGTTCACTTTTCTTTTTGGTTGTGAGGCAAAAAGAAAAATGAACCGAAAAGAAAAACACACTATTATCGACGCTGCCTTCGGCATCGTTCCGCTCTCAAGATATGAGTATAATTTGTTTATACGTTTTTGTCCGAAGGACAAAAATCTAGGCGAACCTAAATAACGGTTCGCATACCTCACCCCCGACCCCTCTCCTACACTTTAGGAGAGGGAAATTTATCCCCCTCCCTTCCGACCTTTACGAAGCGAGCAATAAATGTTATGCGAGAGAGCTTCTAAGGCGGATTTGTCTGAGCGGGGTAAATGTTGCTACCAATGGTTGCGCAGAGTTCAACTGTAATGCAAGGAGTGGGGGTAATTGTTAAAATATTTGACAGGAGGACTTAGCATAGCGAGTTATCCGCCTTATACTCGAGCATTACAATTTATTAGCAAGCGAAGTGCAGGTCGGGGAGTTTCTTTGCGCCCCGTTTCTTTGCGGTCAAAGAAATGGGGCATAGATAGTTTGAATAAAATTAAGACTACCTATAATAAATATTATGAATATGAGGTTATTTCTTTATAGATATTCATATATTCTTTAGCGCTTTTCTTC
>JAFUUT010000183.1 GCA_017477685.1 bacterium
ATCTGATATCATGTATTATATTGATGATTCAGAGAAAATCAAATTATTTTTTATTTATTTGCTCTGCTAAGTCTGACAAGTTCGGAGTATTGATGTTTATATTGATTTGTATTGTCGAGGCTTTCTGCTTCTGAGATGTATTCCAGTGCTGTTTTGTAATCTTGTTTTTCTTTGTAATAATCACTCATCTGTGCATAATATTTCGGGTTATTCAAATCGTAGAGTATTGCACGTTTCATACATTCGATAGCTTCGTCAATATCGTTTGTTCTTTCTCTTGCCAAAGATAAGTAATAATATCCTTCCGAACAATTTATGTCAAGTTCCAAAGCATTTTGAGCATATTCTTTTGTCCTCTCATAATCCTCTTTTAGGTATGACGATTTTGCTCCAAGAATGTTCCCGCTAATATAGTTTGGATTTATATCAAGAATTTTGTCCGCTATTTCTTGTGCTTTGTCATAATTTTTTTCTTGAATGTAAACTTCCGCTAAATCATTCATATAATCCAAATTATCCGGATTTTGTTCAATTACATTTTTAATTGTTTTTTCAGCTTTGTCATAAATATTTAATTCTTTATAGATTTTTGCCAGCGAAATATTTGCAAGTGAATCGTTAGAATTACCTTTGGTAATATTTTCAAGAATACTTTTTGCACCGAGTAAATCTTTATTCTGTGCAAGCAGTAATGCTTGTAATACAAGGCTTCTGCTATGCTCAGGGGCTGATTTTAAAATGGCATCGATTTCTTTTGAAGCTTTTTGATACTCTTTCATCTCATAATATAAGTATGCTAAAGAGTATCTGTAATCTATGTTATCAGGTTGAATATAAAGAGCTTTTGAATAGGCGCTGAGAGCCTCTTTATACCAGCCGTTGTAAAAATATGCATTGCCTAAATTGTAAAAATAAGTGGATTTATTTGGGTTTGAAGCTGCCGCTTTTGAAAAATATTTTATTGCTTCAATAAATTGCATATTTTCAAGTTCAAACAGCCCTAAAAAATTTAAAATTTCCGGATTTTGTGTATTTGTGCTGATTCTGTTGAAAATCTCTTTTGATTTCTCAAAATTGCCATTATCAAATTGTATTTTCCCCTCAAGTAAAAGAACTCGTTCATCATTGCTGTCGCAATCTTGCAAATATTTTTTCGCAAGTTCTTTTTCCCCGTGATTGTACAATGTGTTTGCACATTCAATTTTTATATCAGAATTGAAGAATTCTGAATTTGTATATTTTTCAACTTCGTTGAAAGAGTTTTTCTTTATGAGTATTTTTATCAATTTTTCCAGATTTTCGGAATTTTGATGACTTTCGAATAGACTGAGGGCAATTTTTTCGGCTTCGTCTAAATTGCCTTTGCGTTCGTTTATTAAAATCATTAAACTCAAAGAGTTCTGATGGATGGAATCTATTGCTATAACTTTTTCTAAATACTTTTCAGCTTTGTCATAATTGTTTGTTATGAAATATAGTTCTCCTATTTGGAACAATATTTCAATATTATCTTCATCTTCTTCCAATGCTTTATATAATACTTCTACAGCCTGTTTATAGGCTTTTTTTTCTTTTAAATCCTGAGCTTGTTTGATATAATCTGTATTTTCTGTATTATCCATGATAAAATCTCTTTTCTATTCTTCGTCAACTTCTTCCGGTATGTATGGTTTTTCGGTCAACGGTATGTCTTCTTGTGTTGTTTTTTCTTGTTTTCCTTTTTTAAAATCCCAAAAATGTTTTTTGGGCTGTGGTTTTTCAACTTTTTTGTTTATTATAATTAAAACCTCATCTTGTCCTGCCATTTTTAAGTTGTTACGTGCTATCCCTTCAAGACTGTTATCAGAAGTTACCATTTTTTTCTCCGATTTTAAATCTTGATTTCTCATTTTAACTTGTTTTAGGTGATTTTCAAGTATTATGCTTTTTCCGTGATATGAGATTATTTTAGTAATATTAAGAATTGCACCCCACCCTATTTGAATTAGGCAGAAAAGAAGTACAACCGTCAAAAATGAATAATAAAACCCGATTTTGCGATTATATTTTTCAGCTTTTTTATTTTTAGGTGTGTTTGTATTCTTCATTAAACCCTCTTTGAGTCTATTATATGCCCTTTTGTTCTAATTTACAAATAATTTTTACAATTTAAAAACTGTATAGAATTTAAATTGACTCTTTAGCAGATTATTTTCGTCGTCGTATGATTGGCTTGCTCCCAAATCAAGACGCAATCTGTCCATATCGTTTTGACCAAACGGGTTTATTGATAATATAAATTCAGCTTTTTTGTTTTTTGTTATCGGGTTTGTTGAAAGTCTTTCAATGATTGTGAGGTATTGGTTGAGCCGCAGTTCAGGTGCGAAATAAAAATTGTCACTGTAGCTGTTATCTGTTGAACTTAGAGTTCTTGTGTATGTAGTTGTTAGAGCAAAACGCTTGTATTGGAACTTTGAAAATATTCCGGAAGAACTTTCTAATTCTCCGGTATCAATATATTGACTAAATACTGTACCTGCACTGAATGCGCCCATTTGCTTAGATTTGCTGCTATACATAGGGGCTATACTATATTCTGACGAATTCAACTTTGAATATTGATTTTGTGTAAATAGAGGGGTTGTTTTCAGGTATTCAAAATTTTGTTCTTCAATAGACATTGGTTTTTTGATGTTTAGCGTAAGGAGGCTGTAATCAGGGACTTCGAGTTCAATTCCCTCTTCTTCTTCCACATTATATTCCGCATAACCTTTTAAAACATCAGTATACATATCACTGATTGCGTAATCTCCATCTTCATAAATGTCATAATCGTCATAAGAAATCGGAGGTGTTGTGTCTTCTGTTACATCATCGCTTGTAATATCTTCTTGCGCTTCTTCTTGAGGTTCTTCTTCCTCATCATCAGGAAGTTGAAATTTGTATATTATACTGCCGTTTTCTCCGACAGAATTCTCCGCTTCTTCAAGTATTGAAGCTTTGCAGGGTAAAATTATTAACATAAATAAAATTAAAAACAAACCAACTCGTTTCATATATCATATATTACAATATATTTTGATTTTCATCAATAATGTTACAAAGATTTATATTATTATAAAAACATTACAAAATGTAAATTATTCAGCAAAATACGTTATTTTTTTTGAAATTCTGGGATAATCATGATTACCATTTTCTTTTTCTTTATTTTCTCCTACACTAACCTTTTATTCAGCCGTACATGCGGCTTTTTTGTTGCGTAAAAAAACTCTCTATATAAGAGAGTTTTTTTGTGTTAATCATTACTCATTATGTCTGCTTCAGGTCCAATGTTGTCTTTTACCCATTCATTTTGTATGGTAATCTGTCCTGTTTTGTAGTCTACATCCATACGGAATGTATCAAATGAAGAATTTCGTGCAAAAGCACTATCTTTATTTACTACTTTGTACATATGACCGTTTCCATCATCGTAATCAAAGTCCCAAAATTCAATATCTTCATCTGATGCTTCAGAGGCAACGATAGTGTCCGGTTGTTTGCGGTTTGGCGATTCTGTACCGTTTACATCAACATATATCCTAATATACGGATCTACTGCATCGCTAACAGGGTCTGTAATATTAAAAGTCCATTCCATGCCATCTTTTGTCCTGCATACAAACGGGGCTACATCATGTACATTCGGGTATTCTACCTCTCCTCCTTCCGCGACATTATATTCATCATAGCAGCCTATTTTATCCATAAATACCTGTACAAATTTTTCTCCGGCCATGTCATTGACCTGATCATCAGCTATGATTTTTTTACCATCTCCATCATATGCGTCTGCTTTATCCGGCCAATATTTACATCCGGAATATCCGTGGGGATCGAGTAAACCGGTAAATCTCGGAACACGTTCTCCGCCAACAGTCTTAAAATAGTCTTTGAAAGGATTTTCAGAATTATCATCTTTGTCTAAGGTACTTAAATCAGGATAACATGTTTCATCATTCAGCATATCTTGAATGGTTACAGCGGTTATATGGAATGCTTTTTTGGCTCTCATAACATTTTCATTAGGAATAAGCCGGCTGATAATCGGTGTCAAAATCCCCGCCAAGCCGCCAACAATAGCCAGTGCAATTAATAACTCAGATAATGTAAAACCCTTTTTCATATAATATTCCTCACGTTTAGGATAGTCCCAAATAATTATTGTTAATATAACTATTATAAATTATTTTCAAGCAAAATTCAACCGTGTAAAGCTAAAACTGGGAAACTATTGAAACTAAATCATCTTCCATCATACTATGCTGAAACATTTCGCATTCTTCCGACAGGTTGTATATTTGCGTGAATTTCGGATGGTCTTTAACTTGGGACAGGTCTCCGTTTATATATTCAATGGTGTAAAAATCATTGTTTTTGTCTTTGATTTCTATAATTCCGCATTCTTTAAATAATTCTAACAATTTTTCCACAACTTCAATGGATTTGCCCAAAAAACTTGCACATCTTATGAGTTCTAATTTCCCGCCATTTGCGTGTGAGGCATATTTTACCATTCCGTTGAAAGTTTGAACAAGTCCTTGTTCATCAAAAAATTTTGGCTCATAGTTCATAAAATGCAGCCCCTTAGGTTCGGATTTTTCAAGTATATAATCAAGCATTTTTTTATCGGACGGATAATCAAAAAACATTACAACATCACATTTCGGGATATTATTGCGTGTAAAGGTTTTTGATGCTATTTGGGGGTATGATTTTATGGTATCTAAAATATACTTACTCTCCGCAAAAACTTTTATGTTTAATTTTGTTGTTTTCAGATAGTCGTTAACATTGGTTAAAATACCGGTTTTAGTACGGTTATCATATATTTTGTATTTACATTGCGAAGATGTTTCTTGTTCATTGTCTAAAACTTCTGAATGTATATCGTCTATAACGAGTTGGACAGAGATATTTCCGTTATATTCGTTTATTTGCGGGTGGAAAGCAATGTCTGCACTGTCGCCTGCGCTTAACGGAATATCACCTTTGCTCCACCATACAGATGTAAATTCATAGGCATCTTTGCCCATAATAAGTCTTAGATGTGAATTGTCAGAACCCATCAAGCGTTTTTGTTTAACTTTCAGGTTTTCTATTGAAAAAATAGGGCTCGGGTTTGATGCTCCGAAAGGTTCAAGTTTTGAAATTTCTTCAACCAAGTTAATTGTAATATCTTCAGGTTGTAATTTCAGATCAATTTTGATATGAGGTTTAAGATCTTGACCTTGTGTATAATTTTTAACGGATTCATTCAGTGCTTTTTTAACCTGTTCAAATGTTTCTTCATCCCCGTCAAAAGAAAGTCCGGCAGCCATTTTGTGTCCGCCAAAACCTTTGAATAATTCTGCATTTTCTGCAATCACATCATATAAAGGTACTCCCTCAATACTCCTTGCAGAACATCCGTACTCATTTGTTTCTTTTTTATGCACCATCAAAAATACAGGTTTGTAGTATTTTTCTACCAATTTTGCCGCAACAATTCCTATAACCCCGCCGTGCCAATCTTCGTGTGCAAGTACGATTGCAGGGTTTTTATTCCCCTCTTTTTGAACCATTGCATCTGCCTGTTCAAATACTTCTGAACATTTTGTTTGACGTACGGCATTAAGTTCATTCAAAGTGGCAATTGCAACTTCAATTTCTTGTTTATTGTCGGAAGTTAAAACTTTCCACGCGGAATCAACGGTATCCATTCTGCTGGAAGCGTTTATTCTTGGTGCAACTCCAAATCCTATATTTTCGGTTGTTACTCCTTTTGTAATATCATATCCGGCGCTTTCTATGAGTTTTGTCAATCCGTAGTGTTTTCCTTGAGATATTAGTTCAAGTCCTTTTGCCGCAAAATATCT
This sequence comes from bacterium, assembly GCA_017477685.1. Classification (GTDB taxonomy): domain Bacteria; phylum Cyanobacteriota; class Vampirovibrionia; order Gastranaerophilales; family Gastranaerophilaceae; genus Zag111. Next base: position 5,880 of record JAFUUT010000183.1, read on the forward strand.
GTTTTCTCCCAGCAGCGGTACAACATCAGCAATAGAACCTACTGCAACAAACGGCAAAATTTCATATATAAAATCTGTTTTGCTATATTCTGTCAAAAGGGCTTGTGCAACTTTAAAAGCTACCCCGCAGCCTGCTAAGTATGTTAAATATTCTATTTGTTTCGAGGTTAATTTTTCATCTAACGCATAAGGTGCTTTAGGGTTAATGATAGCAAAGGCTTCCGGCAGAACTTCCGGAGCTTCGTGGTGGTCTGTGATGATTACGTCGATAGTTTTAAAGCTATTTATAAATTTTATCGCTTCAACATCTGAAATCCCGCAATCTACTGAAATAATGACTTTCGGTTTAATTGTTGTCATTATTTTTACAAGAGCTTTTGTGTCAAAACCGTGACCTTGTGTTTCTCTGTCCGGTATAAAGTGATGAACTTCCGCCCCTATGTGTTTTAATGTTTTATACAATATCGAAGTGGATGTGATGCCATCGGCATCAAAATCACCATATATTACTATGTTTTCGCGGTTTTCGATTGCTTTAGAAAGTCTTTCTATCGCTTTTTTCATATCACAAAATGCGTATGGTGAAGTAAGTTCCATTTCTAAAGGATTAAGAAAATCTTTTATATCTTCATCCGTTGTAATTCCGCGTGAAATTAGCAGTCTTTTTATAAGTGATTTTTCTTCCGACCCGCTATTATCGTATATCCATTCTTTTTTCATAAATCCCAAGTCCTTCTTTATTAAATAATAGCATATAAAATTCGAATATATAAACAAATTAACATTTGTATTTTTATCATTGGAATGTTAAAATTGTTCTATGGATAAATTTTTGGTAAAGGATTTAGTGGTATATAGTTTAATTTTTGGCATTCTCACAGGAGTATTATCGGTTATTCCTTATGTCGGAATGCTAATGTTATTTATGATACTTCTTTTTACTGCGCCGGTTGTCATTTTGTATATGATTATGGCGGGGAAGTTGGATTTGACCAATATTAAAGACAGTATTATATGGGGAGCGATTTGTGGTTTCAGCGGAAATCTGACGTTTTGTGCAGGTGCATGTATTGTTTTAGTTTTGCTAAAAATAGGTTTTGATTATTCTTCAAATTATCTTTTGACAACTATGGTTATGAACTCTCCAATATGGCTCACAGCGATATGTGTTATATTTTTGAGTACTTTAGTTGCAACAACCAATGCATTTTCAGGTTTTATAACTTATTATGCTTTGAATTTTATACGTGATTCTTATGAAAGAACTCATAAATCCGAAAAAAATAATGACAATTTTAAAAATTATATGGAGTAAAATAAAATGGCCGAATTTAAATCAAAAATAAAACCGATAGAGTGGATTGATACTTATACAAGAATGGTGGATCAGACAAAATTCCCTGACAAATATGAATATGTTGACATTAAAACAGGGCAGGAAATGTTTGATGCTATCAAAACAATGATAGTTCGCGGAGCTCCTGCAATCGGTATTGCCGGTGCGCAAGGTGTTACGTTGTATGCTCAAGAGCTTGCATCTAAACATTTGGCTCTTGGCGAGTTTAAAAAACAATTGTTGGAAAAAGCTGATTATCTGGTAAGTTCGCGTCCTACGGCCGTTAATCTTTTTTGGGCTGTTGAAAAACAAAAGGAAATTATTAATAAATCAAATATTTCAATAGAAAATCTTATTGATGAGTTAAAAGTCAACGGTAAGAAAATTGAGTTAGAAGATATCGAAATTAATAAAAAAATCGGGGATTATGGCGCAATGGTAGTACCAAAAGGTGCAACTATTTTGACTCATTGTAATGCAGGAGCTTTGGCAACTGGCGGATATGGTACGGCTCTTGGTGTTGTGCGCAGTGCATTTGCAAATGATCCGAGTGTTAAAGTTTTTGCTGATGAAACAAGACCACGCCAGCAAGGCGCAAGAATTACGACGTTAGAACTTGTAATGGACGGTATTCCTGTAACATTGATTACCGATGGCATGTGCTCATATTTTATGAAAAAAGGTATGATAGATATGGTTGTTGTCGGAGCGGATAGGATTGCCGCAAATGGTGATGCTGCGAATAAAATAGGCACATATATGGTCGCAATTGCTGCAAAATACCATAATATACCGTTCTATGTTGCCGCTCCTCTTTCAACGATTGATAAAAATATCAAATCCGGCGATGAAATTGTTATTGAAGAGCGTTCACACGAAGAAGTTACGGTTATTAACGGTAAAAGAATTTGTCCTGAGGGGGTAAATGTTATAAATCCCGGCTTTGATGTAACTCCGCATGAGCTTATCGCGGGTATTATCACTGAAAAAGGTATTTTACGTCCTGATTATAATAAATCTATTGCGGAGGCATTTAATATGTAAACAATTTGCCTGATGTTATTTTCTTTGGTAGTATAAAAATATAAAATGTAATGGGGAGGAATAAAAGTTAATGCCGAAAACCGCAAGACAGTACGATTATAGCGGTTCATATACATCTTACTCCGGCGGATTATATCCGTCAGGCAATATTGCTCATTTTCATAAACGCAATAATTCTATATACAATACACCCAGAATAGAAAGGCAAACAGCAAAAAGACCTCGTAAAAAAAGGTCGTTAGCACATTATTTAGTTTCGTGTGCGGCATTTTTGTTTATGTTGTTTGTAATTATGCCGTATGGTTTTAACCATGTTACGAAAGCAATTTTTGTTCCAACTCCGTACAAAAATATCCAAACAGATTTGCATGATGTAGCTTTTCCTATGACTAATTATCTTTCAAATGCATGGTTTATGGGACAGAGATCTTTCAGATATGCTGCTAATGAAAAACAGGCACAAATGGAAATACTCAAAGAAAATGTAAATATGCCTGTTTTGAAAAGTGAATTGGAAAATTTGATAACTTTATATCCGACAATTAAGCCGGCGGTGTATGTTTGGGATTATGAAACACAGAATTACGTTGATATAAATGCTTCAGAAGTTTTTCCTACTGCAAGTATCATAAAAATACCTGTTTTGATTGATTTGTTCAAATCTATAGAAGCAGGACAAGTTTCGTTGGATGACAAAATGCCTTTGACGGAATATTTTAGAACAGAAGGCTCCGGGGATTTGCAGTTTATGGCAAGAAATTCTTTATGGAATATCGATAATCTTGCAAGAATAATGATAACGAATTCTGATAATTCCGCAACAAATATGATAATGGCAAAAATAGGTTCTATGACAGATGTAAATCAGGCAATCCGTGATTGGGGATTAAAAAATACTCAGGTTAATGCTTGGCTGCCTGATTTAAACGGTAATAATCATACCACTGCTCGTGATTTAGCTACAATGCTTTATAATATTGACTCAAATGACAAATTTTTAACTGAACAATCAAGAATGAGGATGTTGAATTATATGGGACATGTTCATAATGACAGACTAATTCAAGCGGGGCTTGGCAAGGATTCAATATTTTTACACAAAACAGGTGATATTGGGTCTATGCTTGGTGATGCGGGGATTGTTATTGCTCCTAACGGTAAAAAATATATTGTTGCGATACTTGCAAAACGTCCTCACAACTCTGCCGCAGCTAAGGATTTTATTGTTCATGCATCTGAAATTATTTACAACTATATGGTGAAATAATGCTTAAAGATTTATTGGAGGCAAAAAATTGTTTTAAACTTGTCTGCGGGGCAGGAAATGAAGATGTTGAGGAGGTAAAACGTCTTGTCTATGTATATGCTCTTGGCGGGTGTAAATTTTTTGATTTGTCCGCGAATGAGGAAATAGTAGATGGCGCTTTAGAAAGTTTGAATCTCGCCAGAGTCGGTGATGCGTATATCAGCGTTAGTGTTGGGATAAAAGGCGATCCGCATTCTAATAAAGCCGTAATTGATTATAACAAATGTATAAATTGCGGTTCTTGCGAGGCTGTGTGCCAACAAGGTGCAATTTTGCATGCTAAAGTTAAGAAAAACAGATGTATAGGCTGTGCAAGATGTTGGAAAGTATGTCCAAGGTCTGCGATATCGTATATTTCTGAGGAGAAAAAACTTGATGAAGTTTTGCCTGCCATAATTAAAAAGGGTGTGGATTGTATAGAGTTTCATGTTGACGGCAAAGATGAAAACGAAATATTTTCCAAATGGCATTATATAAATGACAATTATGACGGGCTATTGAGCATATGTATTTCTCGCGGGAAAATGGGTGATGAGGAGCTTATCGAACGAATTCAAAAAATGATAAACGGTAAAGGCGATTATTCTGTAATAATTCAAGCTGACGGCTTTCCGATGAGCGGCGGGGATGATACTTATAAATCAACACTTCAAGCCGTTGCAACGGCAGAGATTGTGCAAAATGCAAAATTGCCGGTATATTTAATGCTATCAGGCGGTACAAACTCAAAAACTTGTGAGCTTGCTAAAATGTGCGGAATAGATTATCACGCAGTTGCGGTGGGTTCGTATGCAAGAAAAATTATTAAAAAATATATTGATCGTGATGATTTTTGGACTAATCACCTTGTGATTGAAGATGCTGTTAATACGGCAAGAACACTTGTTGCATCTGTTAATGGCTGCATGTAAAACTTAGATTTTGCACAGAAAAATGTTGGGTAAATATAAAGTTCCCTTCCCTGTTGAGGGAAGGGGCAGGGATGGGTGATGATTTGTTCGAGCAAATAGGCACCCCTCTTTCATCTCCCCTCAAAAGGGGAGAAATAAAATGTTCCCTTCCCTGTTGAGGGAAGGGGTAGAAGTAGGTCAGGCTTTAGCCTGACACAATATTCCCTCTCTTGTGGTATTTCTTATTAGGAGATGAGCATGGTGAGGTTCGTTCTCATTTTCCTCGCCCCATTGGGGATACAAAGCGAGGCACTGAGCTAATGCACGAGCCTGTATGCGTAGCTGAGGGGAAGGGTTGGTGTGGGTTGGACACTATTCCCTCGCCCCTTTGGGGATACAAAGCGAGTCACTGAGCGAATGCACGAGCCTGTATGCGTA